>CBIHQO010000035.1:0-17154 GCA_966211735.1 uncultured Schlesneria sp. | reverse complement strand
CGAGCCCGCAGTAATTAGTGGCATGAGCTTGGCATTCAATTGGGCGTACACGAACAATGGCTTGTTAGATATCGTTTTTCTCTCGGATCATTCGGTTACAGGCAACAATCCCAAGTCTGCCGCAATAGGTCGCATCGCGGCAATACAGAAGGTGATGTGTTCATCCAAATCGACACCCAGGTCCGCCGCGCCGCTGGTGATATCTTCGCGATGAATCGACGCCGCGAAGTTCAATGCCTTCAACTTTTTCTTGACGCTGGCTGGCGTCAGCCCTTCCAACCGCGGAGGACGGACCAGGGCGCAGGCAGTGATAAAACCGCAGAGTTCGTCGCAGGCGTACAGTGTCTTGTCGAGCTTCGACACGCGCGGGCAGTCGGTCAGGTAATCGGCGTGTGATTTGATCGCATAGATAATCTCGTCCGAGTATCCACGCTCCTTCAGAATGGCCGCACCCTGCAGCGGATGGTCTGGCGGATCTGGCCAGCGCTGATAATCGAAATCGTGGAGCAGGCCGACGGTGCCCCATTTGTCTTCGTCTTCGCCGAACAACCGCGCGTAGGCTCGCATTGCAGCTTCGACAGCCAGCATGTGTTTGATCAGGCTTTCGCTGTCGGTATATTCCAGCAACAGGGCGAGGTCGTCGGTTCGGCTCATAAGGCAGTATCCGATAAGAGAACGTAAATTGGTTGAGTGGACTTGCTGGATTTCCGCACGCATCTCGGCGGCAGACGATTTTGAATAGATATGCTACAGTACGTAGGACTTCTGGCGAGTGAGCGGGCACTGTTGTCGGAACAAATCCCGCGGATCCGGCCGGCGACCAACCCACATCGCGAATTCGTTACGGATTAAGATCCAGAATGGCCGAACCGAAACAGACGGAAAGTTCCTCGGGCTCTTATCGAGACGAGATCGCCAACGTTGACTTAACCGGTCGAACGCTGGGTGATTTCTGTCTGCTGCGAAAACTTGGCAAGGGCGGGATGGCCGATGTGTATCTCGCCGAACAGATTAGTCTGCGCCGTCAGGTCGCAGTAAAAATTATGCGGGCCGATTTCGTAGCCGATCCGCAATATGTCAAGCGATTCCGTCACGAGGCGTCGGCGGCCGGGGGATTGAACCACCCGAATATCGTCCAGGTTTACATGGTGGGCGAGCATGAGGGGATCCATTTCATTTCCCAAGAGTACGTGCAGGGTCGCAATCTGAAAGAGTTCATTGTTCGCAAAGGCCCACTCGAAGTTCCGATCGCATTGCACATCCTGAAGCAGGTTGCAGCGGCTTTGCAAGTCGCCGCCGAAAAGGGGATCGTTCATCGCGATATCAAACCCGAAAACATTCTCCTGACGAAGAAGGGCGAGGCCAAGGTGGCCGACTTCGGACTGGCGCAACTGACACTCGGTGGTGAGAAGGTGGCGATGACTCAAGTCGGCGTCACGATGGGAACGCCATTGTATATGAGCCCTGAGCAGGTGAATGGCCGTCCTCTCGATGCACGTAGCGATATCTATTCGCTCGGCGTCATGGCCTGGCATATGTTCGTGGGACGGCCGCCGTTCACGGGTGACACGGCCTTGCAGGTCGCGGTGAAGCATTTGAATGAGCAGCCACCGTCGCTGGCGGATGCTCGTCCAGACCTTCCTCTCGGCGTTCGAACCCTGGTCGAGAGGATGATGTCTAAGAAGAAAGAGGATCGCCCTGCCGATGCTCAAACTGTCTTGGTCGAAATCAAGCAGTTGCTGCGTCAGGTCACGAATAAAGAGGCGGCACCCTCAGAAGCGGAGTTTCGCGCCAGTCGCAGCGAGATGCCCACGTTTAAGGCGACGTTTTTAGAGCGGCCATGGAAACGCCAATTTGGTTGGCTGGCCCTTGCCTGCTTCCTGGCCGCCGCCAGCATGGCAGGTGTCGGTTGGGCGATGCGCAGTCCTGATCCGATGCTCGCGCCGGTGACGAAGGCCTCCAAAAAAGTGGAGGTCTATGAAACGGTCGACGCGCAGTTCTTTCATGCTCAAGGCAATCCGAATGACGAAGCCGCCTGGTATGAGGTGAAAGCGAAGCTGGCGGATCTACCGGCTGATTCGCCTCGCAAGGCCGCTTATGACCGTATGCGAGATCGCTGCGATCTGCACTTGGCGATGATCTATCTGAACGACGGCCGGCGCGAACAGGCCTGTCGAATCATCGATGAGTTTGCCGGTGCATCTGATCCATGGCGGCGAGCTCACGGTTTGGCCGGCATGGCGATCTTCGAAGACTTGAAAGGGGCTAAGGCCGATCGCAACGACGTCACCCGAAACGGACAGCAGGCTCTCAACCTGATTCGTGACGCCAGTGACGGAGATCGAAGATTGGAACCGATCGTCGAAACGGCGCTTCAGGACGCCATGCGGCGACATTGATTTCATAAGTTCCAGAAGTTTCGAGCGACAGACAACTTTGTACCCCAGGTTTCCAACAGTTACTTCAAGGCAATAAACGGCATGAGCGATCTGGCTGACGAATACGATGTCATTGTGATTGGGACGGGTCCGGGCGGCGAAGGGGCTGCCATGCAGGCTGTAAAGCACAATAAATCTGTCGTCGTCATCGAGCGCGAACCCGCCGTCGGAGGGGCGTGTACGCACCGTGGAACCATTCCCAGCAAGGCACTGCGTTATGCCATCTTTCAATCGACTCTGGTGAACAGCAGCGTCTTGTTTCGCGAGCACGGCATCACCGCGAACTTCATGATCCCCGATCTGCGTCGTCGCGCGAAATCAGTGATCGAAGCCCAGGTGAAGATGCGGACTGCGTTCTACGATCGTAACGATGTGCCGATCGTGCGCGGCAATGCTCGCTTCCTGGATCCTCACACGGTGGAAGCCGTCGAAGCTGACGGATCGCGTTCCGTTTTGCATGGCAAGTACGTTGTGATCGCATCGGGGGCTCGGCCTTACCGACCACCGGAAGTCGATTTCAGTCATCCGCGAATCTTCGATAGCGATACGATTCTGGGAGTCGACTTTCACATCAAGTCGATCACTATCTTCGGGGCCGGCGTCATTGGCTGTGAATACGCATCAATGTTTCGAAACCTCGAGATCAAGGTCAATCTCGTCAACAATCGCGATCGACTGCTGGAGTTTCTCGACGAGGAAATCGTCGACGCCCTCAGCTACCATCTGCGCGAACGCGGCGTCATCATCCGGCATCGCGAAGAGTTCGACCGCGTCGAACCGATGGACGATGGTGTGGTGATTCATCTGAAGTCTGGCAAGCAACTCAAGACCGACATCCTGTTGTGGGCCGCTGGGCGAACAGGTAACACGGATGGGCTGGGATTGGAAGAAATCGGCGTGGTGCCGGATAAGCGAGGCAACGTCG
Source organism: uncultured Schlesneria sp. (assembly GCA_966211735.1). Lineage (GTDB taxonomy): Bacteria > Planctomycetota > Planctomycetia > Planctomycetales > Planctomycetaceae > Schlesneria. The sequence goes on along the minus strand of CBIHQO010000035.1, from coordinate 13,791 downwards.
TTGTCAACGACAAATTGCAGTCCTCGGTGCCGCATATTTACGCCGCCGGCGATGTGATCGGTCCGCCAGCGTTGGCGAGTGCCGCCTACAATCAGGGTCGCTTTGCAGCCAATGAGATCCTTAAGGGGCTCGGCTGTGGAGATGAATGTCGCCTGCCACCTTCGCTGGATATCCCGGCTGGGATATATACCAGCCCCGAAATCAGTTCGTTGGGCAAGACGGAGCGAGAACTAACCGAATCCAAGATTCCCTATGAGGTGGGCCACGCCCATTTCAAGAGTATCGCTCGAGCCCAGATCACGGGGCAGACGGTGGGGATGCTGAAATTGCTGTTCCACCGCGAGACAATGGAAATTCTGGGGATCCATTGTTTCGGAGCCAGCGCTTGCGAAATCATCCACATCGGACAGGCGATCATGGCGCAACCCCGACCCTACAACACGCTGATGTATTTCATCAATACCACGTTCAATTACCCGACGATGGCGGAAGCGTACCGAGTGGCCGCGCTGAATGGCTACAACCGACTGTTCTAAGATGCTGTCGGAATCGACGACCACGTAGTTTCAGCTTTGCTGCAAACGATCAAGATTGGAAAGCGCAATGGCAGACGTTTTGAAGATTGGTGTGAATGGTGCTGGTGGCAGAATGGGGCAGCGAGTGGTCGCTTTGGCCGCAGCTGACAAAGGCTTGGTTGTGAAGGCCGCCTACGAATCAGCTGCTTCACCAAATTTAGGGCGAGATGCCGGTGAACTTGCGGGAATCGGCAAAGTCGGAGCGCTCGTCGCGGCGGACGTGGTAGAACATGTTGATGTCGTCATCGACTTCTCGACACCCGAAGGCTGCATGACGATTTTGAAGCAATGCGCATCGCGCGGCATTCCGTTGGTTGTCGCCACGACGGGGCTCACCGAACTACAGCGCGAGCATGTGAAAGAAGCCGCCCAGACGACAGCGATTCTGATGGCTCCCAGCATGAGCCTGGCCGTGAACATTGCGATGAAGTTGGTCGCCGACGCTGGCCGGGCGCTCAAGGATCACTCCACAGGCGTCGATGTTGAGATTATCGAACGCCATCATCGTTTCAAAGAAGATGCCCCCAGCGGCACCGCGCTGAAGTTTGGCGAAATCGTCGCTGATGTCATGGGTCAAGAGAAGCACGTCCATGGACGTGAAGGTCGCACTGGACAACGACCGCGCAACGAAATCGGATACCACGCTCTACGCGTTGGTGACAACGTCGGCGAACATACAATCGTGTTCGGACTCTTGGGCGAGACCTTGGAAGTCGCCGTCCGTGGTCAATCCCGTGACAGCTACGCCGCAGGTGCCCTGACCGCCGCGAAGTACTTGGCGACCAGGAAGCCCGGCCTTTACACCATGGCTGATGCGCTGGGGCTGTGACTTCGGCAACAGCAATTTCAGCGCGACCTACCAAGCGTATTAGGTGAGCCGCGCTGTGTCAGCACGCGGACCGATGAAGATGACGGTCTCATCCAAAAAATGGGAACAGATCACATCGACGCGATCAATCTCACACCAAGGCACCCATGTGTCTTGGTGTTTTTTCACTTCCTGAAGGCAGCACCTCTCACTTTTTCAGCTCAGGCAAGCCGACTCGATCGCACAAGGGCAGCAGCGTGCATTCCAAGCATTTAGGGCGTCGTGCGATGCAGATCTGTCGGCCGTGGTGAATCAGCCGATGCGAAAAGTTGACCCATTCGGATTCCGGCAGCAGTGCCATTAAGTCGCGCTCGATCTGTTCGGCGTTGCTGCTGGTTGTCAGCCCCAATAAATTCGTAATGCGTTTGACGTGGGTATCCACGACCACTCCGCTGGCGATGCCGAAGGCGGTCCCCAGCAGGACGTTGGCCGTCTTGCGACCCACTCCCGGCAAGGCGATCAATTCGTCCAGCGTCCGTGGTAATTCACCCCCGTGCTGTTCGACCAAACCCTTCGCCATTCCAACCAGATTCGCTGCCTTCGCGCGATAGAACCCTGTTGAACGAACAACTTCTTCGACCTCGGTGACTGGCGCGTCGGCCAGCGCGGCGGCGTCCGGCCAGCGACGAAACAGGTCGGGTGTCACCATGTTCACTCGTTCATCCGTGCACTGCGCGGACAGGATCGTGGCTGCCAGCAGTTGAAATGGGGTCGTATGATGTAAGGCACAGACCGCATTCGGGTAGGTTTTTGCCAGCTCGCGCGCGATCCTGCGGGCACGTTGCCTTCGGTCATCACTGCTCTTGGACTTTGCCATAAAAGATTGAGATCCCTGCAAGATTCCTCGTAGACCGCGGTTACCAACCGGGGATAGAATTCCGGGCAGATGACCGGGCCATTATCTCAGGAGTTTTTTGAGTGACCACTGATTTTGGTGAACAGTACCGCGAAGGACTTCGGCTGTTCAATGAAGAAGACTTCTTCGAGTGTCATGAAGTCTTCGAAGAGCTGTGGTCCGAGTCGCAGGGCGACGACAGGAAGTTTCTGCAGGGCCTGATCCAGGCCGCAGTGGCCTTGTTCCATTTTGGAAACGAGAACTTCGGCGGCGCAAAGAAGCTTTATCACACATCACGACAACGGCTCGTGCTGCTGGGTGATGAATATATGGGAATTGCGTTGGCGCGGTTCCTGTCCGATTTTGACCTCTGTTTCGCGGAACTACTGGCCAATACCGAGGCCTATCCGACCACGGTCGCCATCCGTGACGAACTGGTCCCTAAGATTCATGCCGTACAGGAGGGACTGATCTAATGTCTCAATGGTGTCTTTCAGATCCCGCGCTGAAAACGTTTTCGGGACGTGCTCCGCTGTTTCCTTTGCCGAATCTGGTCTTGTTTCCGCACGCAGCCGTACCCCTGCATATCTTCGAACCCCGATATCGCGAAATGACCGCCGATGCTCTGGCTGGCGAACGGCTGCTGGCCGTGGGGCTTCAGCCACCGTCAACGGGAGCCCTCGCGCCGATTGTTGGCTTGGGGCGGATTATCGCTCATGAACGATTGGATGACGGACGCTATATCCTGGTGCTGCGAGGTGTCGCCCGCGCTCGCATCCTCAGCGAAGAGCCGTTGGATCGTCCCTATCGAGTTGGGCATCTGGAATTGTGCTTGGATCAAGTGCCAGAAACGCCAACCTTCGATCGATCAGCTCGCGCGGAAGAAATCACATCGCTGTTTTGCAATCTGTTCCCGGGTGTTGAGTTTCAACGTCTCGTTCAGCAGGCACTGTCGGAAGATCTTCCCTTGGGCAGCGTCTGCGACATCATCGCGTCGGCATTGCCGATCGCACCGTCGATTGTTCAGAACTTCCTCGAAGAACTGAATACTGATGTCCGCAGCCAGATGCTGTGGCAACTGCTGAAACGCATGGAACCACGAGAAGAGCAGCCCGCCGTTGGCTTGGACTTTCCGCCGACCTTTAGCTTGAACTAGCCATCCCGTGTAGCCGATATCTGACGCGAACTCGACCACACCAAACAAAAAAACTCCACGCCTTTGCGAGGCGTGGAGTTTCGACAATCAATCCGCAAGGAATTGCTAACTACTTGCGGAACATCGGGTCGTTTGGATTCCCGCGCGAGAGCAGGTAGGCCATCAGATCCAGCACTTCCTTCTCATTCAGTTGCTTGAAGAGGTCCTTGGGCATCAACGACACGGGTGACAACTGCTGCTCTTCGATGTCGGACTTCTTGACGGTGACAACCTTCGTCGAATCTTCGGGATCAATCAACAGCGTCATCGTGTCGTTCGTGATTGAGACGACTCGCCCCGTGTAGGACTTCCCGTCCTTCGTTTCGATCTGTGTTGTCTTGTACTGATCGGACACAACTTTGCTGGGATCGACGATTGCTTCGGCAACGTCCTTGAAATTGAATCGACCGGCGGCTTGAGTCAGGTCGGGACCCGTGGCACCGCCATCGCCGCCAAATCGATGACAGACGACGCAACGTGCGGCCGAGTACATCATCAGACCATTCTTGAAATCGCGACCTTTCATGTCAGTCTTCGAGAGTTCAATCAACTCGTCCAACGAATAGTCTTTGCCAGGGCCAGTCGGCTTTGGCAGTTCTGGTGCTTTGTACGGCTTACGAGCACCAGATGCTTCGACAAGGATCCGGTCCGCTTCCGGCATCGATTCGAATGCTTCGCGATCGATGTTATTTAGAAACTTGATGTAGCTCGCCCCACCCGACCAGGTCCGGGCTCGATCGAACCAGCTAAAGTAGATCTTGCGCGCTTCGGGGGTCCAGTGCGCCTTCTGGTTGCGCAGATGGAACGCGTAGTGGTACTGCTGCAGGTCGGGCTGATTCGCCAGCATCGCGGCAACAGTTCCACCGTATCCCTTGTTGCGAGCGAGTAGTTCGCCGATCTGCTCCTGCGTGGCAACTCGGTCTTTCGTAAGCGTCGGCACGATCTTGCTTACGGCCCCAGGCGACTGGAAGTGAATCATCAAGATCGCTAGTTCGCGATTCACGAAATCTGTTTGCTGAGGAAACAAGTTGTCGAACTTGCTCGCCAAAGCCGCGCAGACCTCTTTGTCCGGATTGCCCAAGCGAATGAACGCCAATTGGTAGGCTCGTAGCAGACTGAGTTGCTGTTCTTCAGTCAACTTAGCGAAATCGAGAGTGCCAAGGGCACCGAGGATTGAGGGCAGCAATTCGCGTTCACCTTGGCGAGCCAGTCCAACGCTGCCATAGATGACCGTATTGTAAAGAGCTGAAATTTTCCGAGCGTCCTTCTCAGTCTTTGCTGGAGCTGCCGCGCCGAAAACAGCAGCTTGCCATTCCGTCGTCGGCACTCGCTCCAAGGCGACTCGAGCCGCATAGCGGACTGCTCGGTCAGTTGATCCCAGTTGAGCGACCAGTTCCTCTCGATGGCATGCCGCCGCTCGCGCATCGCCTTGCCTGACGAAGCATCGTGAGCATCAACCGGAGCCGTACTATCGGTACCAATATAGGTCACTCGGAAGAGCTCGGATTGAGCTCCTCGACCACCGATCGTGAAGTACAGCGCTCCGTCTTTGCCTACGGCACAGTCGGTCAATGGTAACGGTGTGCGAGAAACAAATTCTTCCTTCACGCCGCGATAAGTGGAGGGGGATTGGCTATCCGGTTCGATGTGGATGGCATACATTGTGCCGAACGTCCAGTCGCAAATGAACAGTGCTTTCTGGTACTTGGCAGGGAATTTGGCTCCGTAGCCGAAGTCGACCCCCACTGGCGAACCAGGGCCGATATTGACGATTTCAGGCTGACTGTCGGGATAGTAGGCAGGCCATTTCCCGGTTCCACTGCGCCACCCGAATTCGGCTCCGCTGGTTGAATGAACGACTCGAGTAGGCCGATACCAGGGTGAGCCATAATCCCACTCCATGTCGGCGTCGTAGACAAACATTTCGCCGTCGGCATTGAACGCGAAATCGAACTGATTGCGATAGCCGGACGAGTAAACACTCCAGTTCTTGCCCTCTGGATCGGTCTCACAGACCCATCCTCCCGGAGCCAGAACACCAACGGCATGGCCCCCGGCGTCCCATTGTCGTGGCAACAGCAGGTCTTCGTCCCAGTTGGGGACCAGACGACTGGTGGCCCCTTCCGGCAACGTTGCGTGCAATTGCTCGGGTCGCGGACCACCCATCGTCTGCACTTCGGCGTTAAGCTTCCGCTCAAAAGGAAGGTGAGTGTGATTGCCACAACTGATAAATAGTGACTTGCCGTTTGGAGACAATCGCACGGCGTGCGGACCATGTTCTCCACCACCGGGAATTGCTCGTAGTCGCTCGACCTTGTCGTATTGATCATCGCCGTCAGTGTCTTGACAGCGATACAGTCCGCTCCCAGGACCGCCGTTGCAGACGACATACAGCGAGTCGAACGCGTACAGCAGGCCTTGAGCTCCCGAGAGAACTTTGCCGTCGATCTTGAGGTCCAGCAGTTCAACTTTTGTCGGATCTTTGCTGCCAATTGCCGGCGGCGTGATACGACAAAGTCCCTTGTCACCTTGGTCGCTGACAATCAGGCGACCCTTATGATCGGTGGCAATGTTGACCCACGAACCGAGCGTGTCTTTCGGCACGGTGAACAAGCGTTCAGCTTGAAAGCCGGGAAGCAGATTGAACAAGTCGCGAGCACTGTTGGTCTCGAGTTCTGCCAGGAAGACCTTGCCTCCGGGGTGATCACCCAACTTCGCGACAACTCGGGCGGGGACTGCGTCCTTCCCGTTGCGAGATTCGGCGATTTGCCAGGAATCATCTGTGACGATGTACTGCTTGGCGCCGTCGCTGCCGATGAGGGTCAGCCGGGAAACGAATCCCCCGGTATTACCTTCGTTGGTGATCTCTGCTTCGATGACGTTTTCATTGGGCGTCAGGTGCTTGCTGACATTGATTTCGACAGGGGTTTCCCAGTTCTCACTGTTCGCCACTTTCTGACCGTTCACCCAGACCGTCATCGTGTTGTCACAGGTGGCTCGCAGTAGCGCCTTCGCAGCCGTCCCCTTGAATGTCTTGCGGGCAACGTACTTCTTCTGGATATCGGGACCCCAAATCCAACTGGGATTCGGCCCTTCCGTGATGGCTTTACCAATTCCGGGATCATCTTTTTGCTTGGGATCTGGTTGACCGGCGGCTGGAGCGATTTCGGGAACTTGCGTGAAAGTTTTGCCATCTGTCGTCTCGGCAGCCCAGCCGAGGGTTTCACACGCACAAACGGCGGTCATCGTGACCGCAAGGAATAGAACATCAAGACGTCGAGGCATCAGCAGTCGCTCCTCAGAGGGTGATCCAATCAACCGAAGTCGTTGGGTGGAATCTTACAGTCCACGAAGCATCACCGTGAAGTAACCCGACCGCTTTTCTAGAAAACCTCGCGATTCCGAAGGTTTGCCGGGGATGACTTTTTCGATCAGCACACCACTTCCAGCCTACTTCGTGTTTGACTTCCAGATCGAGACCCCCGGAGTCGTGGTCCGCAGACTCCAAAGTGTTCCTCCCGCCGTGACAAATAGCGTTTTCAGATCATCGCCACCGAACGCGCAGTTCGTCGTTTCGTCTCTGGGAATCGCGACAAACTCCAGCAATTCCCCTTTCGGCGAGAACACATAGATTCCCGCGGTGGGCGTATCGGCCGTTTCAAACGGCGGATTGGGGCGATTTAAGCCCGCAGCAACATAGAGCCGACCTGCCGTATCCAGCTTCATCCCATCTGGACCGCGAGTCGTCTTCCAGTCGTGGATCAGCTTCTGGCTGGCAACATCGACAGTGCCGTCGGCTTTCAAATCAAAACGCCACAGCCTGCGCGCCCCGTTGGCTGCGTTGTTGTTATTGTCAGCGACGAACAGGAACTTGTCATCGGGGGTAATTACCACCCCGTTTGGTCGATCAACCTCATGCGTGATGATGCGCGTCACCTTGCTATCGAGATCGATCCGATAGACTCCTTCTACCTTCCGTCCTTTGTCGTCAATCATCTCCATATCATCGCGATCCCCGTAACGGGGATCCGAGAAATAAATACGCCCTCTCGAATCTTGAGTCAGATCATTAGGCGTATTGAATCGATGTCCTTCATAACGATCGGCAAGGACGGTCAGCTTGCCATCCTTCTCCAATCGCGTCACGCGATAACGAGCCGATTCGCACAGGATCAGCCGGCCTTCCCGGTCGAACATCAGCCCGTTCGACCCTGTGTCCTTCCGATAGACCGAAGCCTTCCCCTCCTTGTCACGACGGTTGGTGTTGCCATCGCCGCTGGTGAGCAGCCCCAATTCGGGGTGCCATGCTGGACCTTCCCCCGCACCAGTTTCCTGCAGACGCTGCGGCTTTGACCCCAGTTCGAAAACTTGCTCCGCGGCGAAGGCTACGTTATGAGCGTGGACCATCATCGCGAAGGTCAGCAGAGAATGGCTAACGATACCCCGTAGCGGCGGGATCGCATTCGAGATCATTGGTTTACCTGTGGTCTGGGAAGGAGTGACTGTAGGTAGAGTGTCGACAAATCCATCAACTAAGGACGAAGAAGGATTGGCAACGATTGTCAACAATATCCGATGTTGTTTATATTAGCGATCCTAGTCAATTCCATAATTGCTCGATCGCCACATCTTCTGTCGCTCACTCATCTGCGGGTATGGCCATGCCAATTTCGACCGCGTGTACCGACTGCCGAAGGAGATACACCGTCAAGTCCGAAATGGCGGGCAAAAGATTCCGCTGTAAGGACTGCGAAGCCATCGTCATTGTTCCCGAGGCCGCGCTTGATCAGGATGACGATGATCCATTCGCCGGGGAAGAATTGAAGAGTACGGGTCGGCCAATCCGTCAGTACGACGATGATGAAGATGACGACGTCGAGACAACGGGTCGCGAGCGTCGTATTCGACGAGAGCCGAAGCCTGTCAAAAAGAAAAAAACACGCAGACCATCCATTCCGACTGCCGTTGTCGTTGCACTCGTGCTGCAGTGCGTTCTGGTTGGCTTTCTCGCGTTGGGAAGTCTGGGGAGCTTCGTTCAAATTGCCAACAAGGAAGAGGGAGCAAATGCCGGAGGCCTGATTGGAATCACAGGTCGGTTTGCTATCGCACTGATCGTTCTGATCGGCCTGTTTCAGCGAAAGCATAGCGCGCGACAATGGTCGCGCGGGTTATGCATCTTCGGTGACATTTGTGGTGGATTGATCATCCTGGTGATGGCACTAGTTGGCTCCAACAATCCTGATGCAATGCTCACAATTGGCGTCATGCTGACACAATGCGTAGCATGGACGACGATCATCGTCTGCTTGAGCACCGAAGGTGCAGACGACTGGTTTGTCGAATAGCAGGTCGACGATTAAAGGTGCTTGGCCGAACCGTTCTTTCGAACGCAGTCGACGTAGTATCCTCGCTTGCCGTCCACGGTTTCTTCAACCAAGCCATGAATGTCCGTGTCGAAGCCGGGGAACTTCTCGTTGAACATCCGCGCGAACTTCAGATATTCGACGATTGTCGTGTTGAAGCACTCACCTGGAATGAGTAGCGGAATCCCCGGCGGATAGGGGGTCAATAGCACGCTCGTGGCGCGGCCTTCCAGATTGTCGATCTCGACACGATCGATCTCACCGTGAGCCAGCATGCCATACGCATCAGACGGCTTCATCGCAGGCTGCATGACAGACGTGTACATTTCGGTCGTCACGCGAGCGACATCGTTCGCCTTATAAGTATCGTGAATCTGCTGCGACAAATCTTTCAGGCCGATCCCCTCATACCGCGGATACTGCTGACAGAATTCGGGCAGAATTCGCCACATCGGCTGGTTCTTGTCGTAGTCGTCCTTGAACTGCTGCAAGGCACTCACCAGCGTGTTCCAGCGGCCCTTGGTGATTCCGATCGTGAACATGATGAAGAACGAATAGAGTCCCGTCTTCTCAACGATGACACCGTGTTCAACCAGGTAGCGAGTGACGATCGATGCGGGGATGCCCGTCTTCGCAAACTTGCCCGACACGTCCAAACCCGGCGTGATCAACGTCGCCTTGATCGGATCGAGCATGTTGAAGCCAGGTGCCAGATTGCCGAAGCCGTGCCACTTGGCATTCGCTTTCAGCATCCAGTCGTCACGCTGCCCGATTCCATCGTCGGCCAATTTCTCCGGGCCCCAGACCTTAAACCACCAGTCCTTACCCCACTCGTCTTCCACCTTCCGCATCGCGCGGCGGAAGTTCAACGCTTCACTGATCGATTCTTCAACCAGTGCCGTCCCGCCCGGCGGTTCCATCATCGCGGCGGCCACGTCGCATGACGCGATAATCGCGTACTGCGGCGACGTCGACGTATGCATCAAATAGGCTTCGTTGAACACTGGCCGATTTAGCTTCTGCTTCTCGGAATCCTGGACCAGGATCTGCGACGCCTGCGAGATCCCCGCCAGCAGCTTGTGCGTCGAGTGAGTCGCGAAAATGATCGAGTCTTTCGTGCGAGGCCTGTCGCGACCGATCGCATGCATGTCACGGTAGAACTCATGAAACGCCGCATGCGGCAGCCAGGCTTCGTCGAAGTGCAGCGTCGCGATCTTTCCGTCCAGCAGCGCCTTCAATGTTTCGACGTTATAGATGATGCCGTCGTACGTGCTCTGGGTGATCGTCAGGATGCGCGGCTTGCGACCCGGATACTTCGCCTGGGCTGCCTTGGCGAACGGATTCGCGTCGATCTTCTTCTGAATGTTCTCAGGCTTGAACTCCTCCAGCGGAATCGGCCCAATGATCCCCAAGTGGTTGCGAGTCGGAGTCAGGAAGACCGGTACGGCCCCCGTCATGATGATCGAGTGTAGGATCGACTTGTGGCAGTTGCGGTCAACAACGACGATGTCACCGCTCGCGACTGTCGAATGCCAGACCATCTTGTTCGATGTCGACGTTCCGTTCGTCACGAAGAAGCAGTGATCCGCGCTGAAAATTCGCGCCGCATTCCGTTCGGACGCCGCCACGGGACCCGTATGATCGAGTAACTGTCCGAGCTCCTCCACCGCGTTACAAACGTCGGCTCGCAGCATGTTTTCACCAAAAAACTGATGAAACATCTGCCCGACGGGACTCTTCAAAAACGCGACGCCGCCCGAATGTCCCGGACAGTGCCACGAGTAGGAACCGTCGTTTGCGTATTCAACCAGAGCTCGAAAGAACGGCGGAGCCAGACTATCGATGTACGCCTTCGCCTCACGGATGATATGCCGGGCGACAAACTCGGGCGTGTCTTCAAACATGTGAATGAAGCCGTGCAATTCCCGCAAGATGTCGTTGGGAATGTGGCTGGAGGTGCGCGTTTCCCCGTACAGATAAATTGGAATCTCAGCGTTCTTAAAGCGGATTTCGCTGATGAAGCCGCGCAGCTTGATGATGGCCGGATCAACTTCCTGGCCGGGCGTAAATTCCTCGTCGTCGATCGACAGAATAAAAGCCGAAGCGCGGCTTTGTTGTTGAGCGAACTGAGACAGGTCGCCGTAGCTGGTCACACCCAGAACTTCCATCCCCTCCAATTGGATGGCGTCTGCCAGTGCGCGAATTCCCAGGCCGGACGTATTCTCAGAACGAAAATCCTCGTCAATAATGACGATCGGAAACCTGAACTTCATCTTGCTCAATACTCCGGAGTAAGCAACTCGAACCCATCGATCCCACGCGGCTCAATCCCTGATCGAGCGTGAGTTCTGAGGGTTCGAAACCGCAAAGCGAGCGCCAGGGCCAAGCCCCCGCGCCGCTCGCAACACCGCAAAACGCAAAGAATGAGGAAGAACCGGGTTTGCATCAAGGATGCGGGGTGAAGTTCCCGGGAACTCGGCCAAATCCATACCATTTGATGCCGCCAATGGACCACTACTCGAATCTATGGAGTGCGGTGGCAAGTCACCGGTTTGGCTCTGGTCACGTAATGCTGACTCGCGCCCTACCATTGTCGAGGAAAAACGAGATTGAGACCGCTGATCCCCGAATCGGCACCAGACTCAGTGGATCTCAACTATGGCACCAGGATATTTCTCAAACACGCGTTTGTAGAACGGGACGCCACTCAGCAGATCTTTGAGACGCCGTTGATACTTGGTCTGTTGGTATGAAGCGAACGATTGCAGGCCGATTCCCACCGCCATGGCAACTGCTCCGATGACATAGAAGAAGAGTAGAAAGCTGATGATCCCAATCCATAACAAGAGTGTGCCCGCTTTTTTCAAAACTTCGTTGGTCGGCTTGCGGATGAACCTGTCCCTGCAGGCCGCACAGCAACGCACCGGGATTGGGATATTGACTTCGCGTCCGTGCGTTGTGGTGATCGTTTCATCTTGATCATTGATTCGATAAGCAAACACCAGCGAGTTTGCGAACAGGCCCATCGCAAACACAAGACCCTGCAACAAGGGCCATTTGTCATGCGAAGTGAATTCGTCAACTTGCTCACATTCTGCGACATATGAGATCGGCTCTGCGTCTTCACCGCATCCGACACATTGGGGTGGTGGCAGTTCTCCCGCTTCCAGCTTGGACCAGACCTCTATCTCCAGTGGGACATCAACGGCTGGTAATCCGATGCCTTTCCGGAGCGCCCCGAGGGATGGGATGTCGACGATCCGCCCACAATGGCAAGGGATGCGAACCCCCGCCGATCCTTCCGAGACCACCATCTCGTGACCACAGTCGCAACGAATCGAATACTCCACTGCATTGGGTCCCGATAGGATTTGAACTAAACCAGCTGACCTATGATGGCCAAACTAGTGGGTCGCTCCAGATCCTGCGCTGTACAAAAAGAAAGGCAATGTGTCGCGAATCGTATTCGTCTGGAGGATGGCTCGCAAGATCCTCAACGAGATCCCGCATCGTTCACCGTCATCAGACTGACGGGCGAGCGATGGATGTCGAATGAACCTTTCATTCCACATTACCCCGCCGACTGGTCGGGCTAACCTGCCATCAATGAACGACTGGTTTCTGATCAACACGTGAACTTTGAACCGCCAGCCGCGACGGATCAATTTGACTGACTTATTCGGTACGCGTTTGCTGGTTCAAGCAGCCAGACTACACCAACTCTCCCGACTGTTGATCAAACAGAATGACTCCTCCGCATGCGGCGACGATTTCGCAACTTCAAGCCTGTAAGGGCGCACTGTCAATATTTACCCTCAATTCCATTCTTCTTACGAGTCTCTTTGATCTCTTTCGCATTGTTTGCGATATAGTTCAGCAGTTTGTCCAAATCAGCGGCCACTTCGTTGACTTTATCGGGCCATGATCCTCGGTCAATGAAATCGAGACCTGGATAGATGATCGTGAGATCCGGAGGCGTTTCATTTTCCGCTCTGACAATGCGAATCGACTGCTGCAGAGACTGCAGTTCTCCAAAGGCATAGCCATTGATGTATTCGCCTGCGAGTTGGTGAAACGAATTGTGAGCCTGAATGCGTTCAAAGCCTTCGTTGCCGATGCCGCCAATAGACTCTTCCGACAGAAGTGATCTGAATAGTAGCGCTCGAACTTGTGCCGAATAGAACCAATAGACTGATTCCTTTTTGCGGCCGAGGTCATACAGTCGAATCGACATCACATACATCGTTTCGACCGGCAACGTTGCCCACTCGGCTTTCATCTTTTTAGCAAGCTCGGCAATTGATGCGGCCGTGGCAGTGGTCAGCTCGCCACTGTAGGCCCCAACGCTGACTTCGGGGCCCTGTGAATTGTAGTACGGCGTGACGTAGATCGGAATTTCAGAAGTTGCAGCGTCGTCTGGGGCCGGGGGCGTCTCCGTCAGCGCATCGGCTGGCCGCGATTCTCGCAACATGCGGGTGTACAATTGGGTCTTGTATCCAAAGCACCAAAAGATGAAGGTTCGCGATCGCCCACTGTCGTCAGGCCCAAATTGAAATGCAACATCTCTCGCGACGATCAGGGGAAACGGGGATGAAGCATTCCCCTGGAAATACCACGGTATTTTTAATTCACCGAGCACAGGTCTGACATCGGGATCGAAATCAATCCGATTGACGGGCCCTACATCGTAAAGAGCGATTATCGATTCGCTGTCGCGGTAGCCTGACTCGATGACATCGGCAATTCCCCAAGTCGCCGTGAGTATCCAAATCCCGGCGATGACGATGACCGCCGCACAGGCAATTCGAAGCCGGTAGCTTGAGAGCAAGCCCGGTCGGCGTTTGGGAGAGTCTTCCACGGCGGTTTAATCCTCAATGCAGAGCATTTGAATCACTTGCCCCTATGAACGACGAGCCTCCGACGTAACACGCGAACACTTTGAGCAGTCAACGACT
>CBIHQO010000034.1:0-17275 GCA_966211735.1 uncultured Schlesneria sp. | reverse complement strand
GAACTTCTGGTGAATCGTCTGCAGAATCTTCCAGGCCGCGGTCACATCGTCTTCCGGAGTGATCGCGATATAGAACTCTTCCTTGAAGTCAGCATGTTCATCCAGCCACTTCTTGAAGGCCGCTCCTTCCCCTTCACCAAGGCGACTGAGCAGTAATTCATTCTGGTTTTCGTATAGATCGGCGAAGATCCTGCGAACGCCGAGATAGTCCTTCTTGCCGGTCAGGTTCTGCTTTTCGTGCAGCTTGACTAGAGAGTCGATCAGCTTTTCAGCGACGGTTTTCTCGACCGGCTTTTCGGGAACCGGAATCACCTTGCTGATCGCGGCGACCACGAACGGCTCGCCGAGAGTCGCGTTGATCATCTTATCGACTTGCTGCGATTCACCACCGTACGCCACGATGACGGGGCCTTTGCGGTACAGGCGGGTCTTCGTCTTCCACGTGGCAGGTTTGCCGAACAGCATCTGCCCCGCATCGGTCACTTGATCGGCGTCTTTTCGGGAGGCAGCGTCGGATTCGTATTCCACAACCGTCAGAACTTCATCATCGACGGCAATGGTCGACGACTTCCCCTTGAAACCCGGCAGTCCTTCGCCAACAGTGTCTTCGACCGTCATCCCCGCGGCCTGCAGTGCCGCCGTCAGTCGCAACAGTGGTGATGGCGGAGGGGCGACGATGATCTTGAAACTGGCGGTTGCTTCAGCTCCGCCCGATTCCGCATCGGACACGGCCACATCGACAAGTTCTTCGCCCGGGCTACTCGATTCCGGAGCGGCCCACGTCAACAGACCTGATGCCGAGTCGATCTTCGCGCCGGCTGGTCCCTGTTTGATTCGGTAGGTGAGCGTCTGCGCCGGCTTGTCGCTGTCCTTGGCTTTGACCGCGACCTGCAGCGATTCGCCCGCCACCACAGTTTGCGGAGCGATCTCGCTGATGACGGGCGGGCGATTTACTTCCTTCACGACGATCGTGAATGACTGCCTGTCGTTCGCAGGCTTGGCCCCTTTGGCCTGAACCGCCACCGTCACCGGGAATTCGCCCGGTCCTTGATCTTCGGTGGGCTTCCATGTGAACAGACCCGTGGCTGAGTCGACCTTCGCCCCCGGCGGGCCAGAGACCACACCGTAGGTCCAGTCCCCTGCATTCAATCCTTCCGCCTGCGACTTCAAGCCGATCGAAATCGTTTCGTCTTCATTAACAGTCTGATTCTCGACCGCGGCCAGAGTCAGCTTGGCGGGCTGGCCCATCGTGAGCCACAGGCCGCCTACGGCCACAGCGACCAAAGCGACCCCGCCCCCAATCCAAACCAGTGGGCTGGACCCTGATTGGCGCTTCGTCACGGGCATCGGCCCTGGATCGTCATTGAAATCGAATTCACCCATAACCGACGCTCGTTTCAATGAGGAATCTGATCGACAACATCGGCAGGCCGTGAAATGAGTTCGCCTGCGAGAAGAGGCAGGGGCATTGTAAAAGGCCCGTTCCAACGATTGCAAACAGTTGTCGCCACTCGACAAACCGGCCTAAACCCCTTCCACTCGCCCACAAAACCGGCTTAACCCATCGATTTTGACTGACATTTGACCTGGAACGGACGCTCGGTTGAGAAACTGGCCCCGTTTCACGAACATAGGGGACTTGGATCGCCCCCGCTGCGGCGGGTTTCCACTTTGATTCGCCCCTTTTGAATCCCACGGATAGACCGCAACATGGTTGTCGAACGACTGAGCAAGACCTGGTTCAACCTCGTCCACGGACGGAACATCGTCTACAACCAGTGTTGGGAAGACCCCCGGCTCGATCGCGTCGCCCTGGAACTCACCCCGCAAGACCGGGTCGTCGTGATCACATCCGCCGGCTGCAACGCCATCGACTACGCCCTGGCCGGAGCCGGGCACGTCCATGCCGTCGACATGAACCCCAAGCAGAACCATCTGCTCGATCTCAAGCTGATCGGGGCCAAGCACCTCGATTACGACACCTATTGGGAACTGTTCGGCAAAGGTTGCCTGCGCGACTGGAACACCGTCTATCCGAAGCAGTTACGTCCGCACCTGACACCCGATGCCCGCGTTTTCTGGGATCATAAGGGAAGCCTGTTCCGAGTCGGTCGCCGCAAGTCGTTCTATTTCCGCTGTACCAGCGGCACCTTTGCCTGGTTCGTCAACTATTACATTAACCGTATCGCCAAGATGCGGGATGCCGTTAACGCGTTGCTGGCCGCGGAAAACGTCGAACAACAACGCAGCCTGTTCGAACAGTACGACCTGGCCAAAAAGTTGTGGAAGCCGATGATCAAGTTCGCGATGCGTCGTGACGTCACACTCTCTCTCCTGGGTGTTCCACGAGCCCAACGGCGCCAGATCGACGAAGGCTATCCGGGCGGCATCCTGCAATTCGTGGTCGATCGCGTCGAAGCGGTCTTTACGAAGATCCCGCTGAAAGACAACTACGCCTGGCGCGTCTACTTGACCGGCGAATACTCGCCTGAAGCCTGTCCGGAATACCTCAAGCGAGAGAACTTCGAGAAACTGAAGAACGGCGTGGCCGATCAGGTTTCTTCGCACACCAACACCGTGCAGGGGTTCCTCGAACAGTCCGAACACCCGATCTCACGACTGGTGCTGCTCGATCACATGGACTGGCTCTCCAAGGACCCGGCCAAAAAGATCCTGACCGCCGAATGGCAGGCGATTGTGAATAAAGCCACCCCCGGCGCTCGCATCCTCTGGCGCAGCGCCGGACTGGACGGCACGTTCATCAATCCGATTGAAGTGAACGTGAACGGCCAGAAGAAAAAGCTGGCCGATATTCTGCAGTACAACAAACCGCTGGCTGACGAACTGCACGCGAAAGACCGAGTTCACACCTACGGCAGCTTCTGCATCGCCGATCTGAGGAAATGAGATGAGCGAATCGCCACCGTTTCTTCGACGTGTCCGTATTCGCAATTATAAGAGCATTGTGGAATGCGACGTTGAGTTGGGTAAGTTCAACGTCATCGTCGGACGGAATGGTTCGGGGAAAAGCAACTTCCTCGATGCGTTGAGATTTGTTGCTGAGGCGCTGCAATCGTCGTTGGATTTTGCCATTCAGTCGCGTGGCGGAATAAATGACATCATCAACAAATGTGCACAGGCCGGAGAGTTGTTGGAGATTCGCGTCGAACTGAATTTGCTCAGGACGCAAAATTGTGTCTACGAGTTTCATATCGTTCCTCTGCCTCAAGGGCGATATCGAATTCAATCAGAGTCGATTCTGATTGAATCATCACCAGGACGAACAAGGAGTTTCAGAACGGAAGGAGGAAATCTTGTCGATGGGAAAGTCGATTCGATGGCCTCTGTGGACATCTTTCCGAAAGCAGCACCTGATCGATTGTATCTCGTCACGATGTCGGGCCTCCCAGATTTCAGGGCCGCACACAACTCGCTGACGAACATGTGCTTTTACAACTTCGATGTCGAGCAGATACGACAACCCCACTCCGCCGATGCGTCTACGACGTTGCGGCGAAATGGTGCCAACCTGGCAAGTCTCGTCAAACGACTATTTGACGAGTCACCCGATTTGAAAACTCGACTGTTGGAATACTTGCGCGTTATCGTTCCTCAAATCGTCGATATCGAAAGTGAATCCCTCACGGGATTGGACTATCTGCTATTCAAAGTTCAGCTTCGCGGACAGATGCAGGATTGGTTGCATGCGAATAATATTTCGGATGGGACACTGCGGGCCCTCGCGGATCTGATCGCCAGTATGCAATATCCCACCTATGGCAATCTTCTGTCGCTGGTGGCGATCGAAGAGCCCGAAACGGCTCTTCATCCGGCGGCAGTCGCTGCATTATTGGATGCACTGCGCGAAACCGCACAAGGCATGCAAATCATCATCACGACTCACAGTGCGGATCTCGTGGATCAATTGGATCTTGAAACCGATACTCTCCTTGTGGCAGAAATGAACGAAGGTGAATCAACGATCAACTGTGTGAACGCTGCGGGACGCTCCGTTATTCGCGACCATCTGTTCACTCCCGGCGAACTGCTCCGCATGGATCAACTGCAGCCTAAGCCTTTGGAATCGGTTCCATGAGCCGGCTGCGTATCGCGTCAATCGTAGAAGGCGACGGAGAGGTCCTTGCCCTTCCGATACTCTTGCGTCGAATCTGGAGTGAACTGCTCGGCGGCGAACATGTCGAGGTGCTACGGCCGAACCGATGCAAACGAGATCGCCTCGTGAATGCGAGCTACAACGAACTCGCTCGATTTGTGGAACTGGCAGTCCAACAACTTTCCGCAAAACGGGATGCAACTCCTGAACTGATTCTCATTCTCGTCGACGCTGAGGATGACCTGGCCTGTGAGTCGGGGCCCGCTTTGCTAAAGAGATCGCAAGATTGTCGTCCCGATCTTGAAATGACATGTGTCATCGCCAATCACTGTTATGAAACGTGGTTCGCAGCAGCAGCCGTTTCACTCATTGCCTGCGGCAGATTAAGATCCGATGCGTCTGTGGTTGGTGATCCAGAGAATGCCGATCTGCGCAAAAGTTGGGTTAAACAGCACATCAATCGGGCAAAATATAGTGAGACGGCCGACCAACAGGACTCACCGCAGCGATGGATTTGGCTCAGTGTCGAGAAAAATCGTCCTCCTTCGACAAACTTTGTCGCGAGTTGGAAGCCCGTTTGCACACCACCCCGACGGATGAAGGTCCGTCCGGATCAGATTGATTCTGCAAAGAGGAACGTCATACCGTGTTAGACATGAAACTCGCCTTGGGATTTCGCGGAGACGATGCCGATCTCCAGCATCGCGAGCGGAACGAGCTCCTGCGGTATATCAATCTGAAACTGGCCGCCAACGGCCTTCCCACCGTGAAAGCCGCTGGCGGAACAGAGCTCGTCGCGCTCGCCTCGGGCCTGCTCACCAACTTCCGCGAAAAGATCCGGCTGCTTGACGATCATCGCTGCCCGGTCGATCAACGCATCGAAAACTACCTGAACACGCATTTCGCCGACCTGAAACTGGAACGCCCGCTCCAGATCCCCGGTCGAGCCATGGTGCTGGACCGCCACGGCCTGGCTCGCGAACTCTCGCTCCCCGCCGATGGCAACGAATTCGAAAACGAGCTGCTGCATTCGTATCGCCTCGCCAACGGCGTGCTGCATAACCCTCGCTCCGACCGACGCACGACGGTGGGAACGTTCCACGTCTGCGAAGGGGGATTGCCCATCCCCGGCGACAAACGAGCCGTCCCCCGGCGCACGTTCGTCAACCTGTTCAAGGTGGCGATGGATCCTCCGCGCGACTCTTTGCTGGTCCCGTTCACCGCCAATCAGGAAGAGCAGGCGCACTACTGGATGACGATCCTGTTGCGCCCCGTCGTCTGCCCCGCGGTCCCCGGCTACTGTGCCGAGAAGACGATGGAAGTCCGGTTCTTCGCACCCGGGTCACTCGTCAGTAACCTCGACTTCGTGGAATCGATCTTCGGCAACGCGGGTGATCCGTTCGTGCCGATCAACGATGCCGCGCTGGATGTTGAACACTGGTCGGGACACACGGGCTGCGTGATCCTCGCCCCGCACCTGACCAAGCTGACCAAGCGTGAAGTCGGCCTGCCGCACATCAGCGAAGCGACCGAACGCCAGAAGCGCGATCGCATGTGCTGGGAGAAAGAGACCGAACTCTACAACGACGGCGATGCCTTCAAGGTTACCTGCCGCACCGAAGCGGGCGTGATTGTCACGATCATCGCCGATAACTACTTCGGATACTGCAAGAAGGAAGTCAAAACGCAGATCAGCTACGCCACCAACCTGATGGGTGGCGTCGAAGAAGAGCATGCTGGTGGAGCCCTCGTGTTCCCCAGCTGGAGCCTGGGCGAAGAGCTGCAGGTCAATAGTCGCCGGTATAACGGTCGTACGTTCGACGATGTCGTTCGCGAATACGGCGATTGGATTGATGTAAGGCCCGAAGGCTACGGCGTCGACAAGAAGTATCCCGATCTGATCTACATTCCCGAAGACGCGCTGGCCAATCTGCGACAGCAGAACATCAGCTGGAAACGTGGCGACAAGACGCTTAGCATTCCGCTGTTGCCGGGCAAAGTTTACATGGCACCGTCGGGCTACAAAGTCCGTATGGAAAAGCATCCGTCCGCTCCGTCGTGGCGCATCATCGGCACCGCGGCGGAAGGAACTTTCTGCCACAAGCCCTGCACCGTCAGCGGGGGTGGCAAGAGCGAAATCAGCAAGTCGCTGGTCGACTACATGCAGTACGGCTCAGTCTTCGTCTCCGAAATCGACAAGGATCTCGACACCGTCGAGGAGATCTTCAGTCGCAAATTCGATGACCGCTGGACTCCTGAAGTCAAAGCGAAGCAAAACTATCAGGTTTACCCCAGCCGCGACATTCTGAGCCCCAGTCGGTCGCTCGGCAGCGTGATCAAGCTGCTGACGCCGTCTGAAGAGTACACCGACGAGTACAACGCGTGGCTGAAGTCGATCCCCGATCACATCTACGCCCTGGTCTACGCAATCAAGCGGTTTTACAACCCGGCCTGGGGAAAAGAATGGCGACGCCACTTCAGCGTCAACTTCGTCAACGGCAGCCCCGGCCACGAATTCAAGCTGCACGATCGCCAGATCGTCGGCACCTATCTGCGAGTTGGTCTCTCCGGCGAACACGGCTGGCGCACGTTCAAAGTCCGTCAAGACTTCGCCGCGGCCTCCAAGGTGCAGAACGAAGACGATATCAGCGCATCGGTTGTCGTCCCGTGGAAGCAGCTCAAGGACCTGGCTCCGACACGGCCAATGATCGACGGCAAGTACGAGACTGATCTTGAACCGACCGCTGTCAAGTTTGTGACGAACTGCGAATACCGCCTGTTCCAGCGGCCCGACGATGCCGTCCACCGTGGCTTCGACAAGCAGGCCGAAGCCGACATGGCGCGCAAGAACGTCAACTTCATCTCCAACTTCGAACCGCTCACCCGCGACGATGTGGCCGACATGCTCAACAAGGTCGTCGACTTCGACGCCTTCACCCCGCCGATGAAGAAGCTGCTGGAATCGGTGCTGGGCAGCGACAGCGAATACATCGTCTGTTCCGACAATCCACGCCGCGTCGGTGGCGTCCCGTCCAAGAACCCGCGCTATCTGCAGGACCGGCCCGACGTCGTTAAGCCGATGGATCGCTACGTCGCCGAAATGGGAACGCGATTCTGGCGCAAGATCCCCGCTTCCGATCCGGTGCATCTGCCGGTCAACGCCGTCCTGTCGGGCCGCCGCAATAACCCGCCTGAAAAGGCCAAGGGAATCCGCAGCCTCGCGGTCTACAACCCGATCCACTACCAGGAACTCCCCGAACTGTTCATGGACTTCATCTGCTCGCTGACGGGCAAGTCGCCTTCCACGACGGGGGCCGGTAGCGAAGGGGCATTGACCAAGGGTCCGTTTAATGCGGTCATCCCCACGGCCGATATTAACACGGCATTGGTATCAATGATCCTGACCGATCTGCCCGGTTTCTCGACCGCTGCCGGTCACATCGGACCGAACTCGCGCTTCGATCATGACATCAGCTTGCTGGTCCCGGAAATCTGGAGTCGCATGTCGCCCAACGAACGCGACCCGCAGTACCTGATTCGCGAACGGCTGCTCGAACCGATCAAGGACGTGCAGTACCAGGGCGAAACCGTCCCCGCCAGCCGCCTCGGTTATCGCATCACCGAACGATTCATCCGCCGCTACTTTGGCCGCGTGTTCGACAATCCGGACAAGGTGTTCGACAAGTCGATCCTGCAGCCCGAAACTCAAGACCCCGAATCATTCGCCGATGGAGTCAAGTACATCATGGAAGCGCAGCAGCGTTCCGCGATGCAGTACTTCGACGACGGAACCATCGAGTTTGCCTGCCCGCCGCTGAAGATCCTGCTGCACATCATGGCTCATGGGCACTACGAGGGAAAAACCGAACGTGACCCCGAAGTGCGCAAGTTGTTCACCAAGGAATCGCTCTTAGCGAGCGACTGGTATCGCGAACGCCTGCTCACCAAGCAGAAGCGCGAGCTGGCCCTGTACGAACGCCATCGAGATTACCTCGACAGCTATCTGAAGGAACGCCCGAACGCCGACCCTGCGGTGAAAACCGCCGTCAAAGAACGCCAGCAAGTCGTCGCCAAAGAACTCGAACGAATCCGCCATCCCAGCTACGTCGAGGAACTCCACGGCACCCTCGGAGCCGAACCCAGACTGTAAGTTTCCTTCTGAGCGGGGGGCGTAAGCCGGCGTAAGCCCCCTGGCTCTTCTCTTCGTGGGATGGGCTTCCAGCCCGTCACTCTTCCGCAATCGACAACAGCCGCGGCGTCAAATGACCGCCACGACGGGAGCGATCCTGACCGTCTCTAGTCCCGCAGGGACAACAGGCAACTCATCAAAAGCCGCGGGCCGCAACCCCGCAAGCCGCAAGTCGAGCGTGTGCACTTCGAAACACGCCATCTCCCGTCACTTCCTTGTCCGATCCACTCCCCGGTGACATGAATCGAGAACCTGTCGGGAATCTTCAGGTCGCAAGTTCCCAGCATTCTCAAACGCGGTGGCAACCCATGACGAGATTGCCTAAACTCTTTGCTTGATCGTCACTCTTGAGACTCGTCTGGCATGTCGTCACCTGAGCCGCCCCCGTCGCCATTTCCCCCGAAGCCACCCCGCAAGGTGTCTCGTCGGCGTAGCATTGTCGATCCAGAACTGCTCAAGGACAGCGTCCAGAACGAGACCTGGATCGAGCGTCTTCGGCGTCATTTTTTCGCTGGTGCGTTCGGCTTTGGAGTCAGCCTGACCGTTCACGCTCTCGTGATGGTGGTGCTGGCATTGATCGTCATCAAAATCCAAACGGTCAAGGAAGACGAGTTGGTCGCCACCTGGTCGAACGTGATCGAGAAGGGGACCAACCACGGCCGCAAGTTTAAAGCGATCGACCTTCCGGTCGGCACTCCCCTCGATCTGGGCCCGGCTCCCAAGAAGGGGCCGGTTACGAAATCAACGGCCGAAGGCTCCGGTGCCACAGCACCTGACGGAACCGGTCAAGGAGGGGTGTCACCTGTCGATGGCAGCGGATTGCTGGGGTCTCGTAACCCACGCACCCGAGGGTCGAACCTGGAACAGCTCGGGGGAAGTAACGACGCCGAACGAGCCATCAAGCAGGGACTGATGTGGCTGTCGCGACAGCAAAAGAGCGACGGACATTGGGAACTGCATCAGGGGTACCCCGATCATGGCTTTCCCTGGGCCAAGACAGACACCGGTGCGACGGGGTTGGCATTGATGGCGTTCCTCGGTCAGGGCAACACGCATCAGAATGGCGAATACGCTGAAGTCGTCAAAAAGGGCCTGACCTGGCTGCGAGAAGTTCAAGATCCCGAGACGGGTGACTTCCACGATATGCGGCGTGAAGAAGGTCGCGAAGGAGCGTTCTACGCTCATTCCATGGCGACAATTGCCATCTGCGAAGCACTTGCGTTGACCGAGGACCAGGAACTGAAGCCGTCCGCCGAGAAGGCGGTCAAATATCTGTTGTACTCGCAGCATCCCGAAAACGGGGGCTGGAAATTCCGCCCGATCAACAAGCTGATGGTGGGTGATCTGGCCGTGACCGGTTGGGCGTTGATGGCCCTGCATACGGCTCGCATGGCCGGAATCGATGTCCCTCACGAAGACTTTGTCCGAGCCTCTGCGTTCCTGGATTCCGTCAAGGTCCGTGGCATGTCTCGCTACAAATTTGAACCGATTTCGCCGGATAGTCAGGCTTCCGCGGCGATGACGGCCGAAGCAATCCTATGCCGACAATGGTTTGGCTGGCCCAAGAATCTGCCCGAGATGGTCGAGGGGGTTCGCTACATCACGACCGACGACATGATGCCGTCGTGGACCGAAGGAAAACGCAACGTCTTCCGCTGGTACTACACGTCTCAAGTGCTGCACAACATCGGTGGCGAAGACTGGAAGCGCTGGGGAATCGCCGTTCGCAATGCCATCGTGAAGAATCAAAACATCTCCGGCAGCGGCAAAGGGGCGCAGGATGTTCGCGGCAGTTGGAACCCCACGTCTCCGGTAGGCGACCCTCGCGAATTTGCGGAAAAAGGGGGGCGGCTGTACATCACCGCCCTCTGCATCCTGATCCTCGAAACTCCCTACCGCCATCAAGCGATCTACCCCGCCGATAAGTAGTCTTCCCGTAGCCAGGATCGCCAGGATCTTGGCGAGATTGGCTACAAATTCCCTCTGCATTTCGCGTTTTCCGTGTCTTCCGTGGTTCCAATCTTCCAGGCGTTTGCCGGAATCACGTTGTGAGACTGGAGAAACCTGATAAACTCTGCACTCTGACATGGGTACTCGGCACGAGGCCGGGAACTTGCCGCATTTCCCTTTCCAGCCGGCCGGATCTGTATGCGCTTTGAGTTGTCAAAATCCTCTCCACCGCATCTCAATCGCCGTTGGCAACTGCGAATGCTGGGGTTCGTCGGGCTGATCGGCGTGTTCATCGTCTTCATGCTCTCCGCCCAATCCCAACGGCCCAAAAAGGACATCCCCCTTCCCGGCGCACCGGATGGCACCGGCTACGAAGTCAACGGCGGGCCGACACCGGAACTGGGCGACAAAGAATCACCGTGGCAAGAACCTCCGCCGCTTCCGGACAAGATGCCGGGCGATGCCGAGAACGATTTGGATCGCGAAATCAGCGCTCGAGAAACGCAATTCGACAAGTCGATTCTGCGTCGAGTCAAAGACAACACACTCGGAATCCGCCGCGAAGAAGGAGAGGCCTTCTATCAACTGCTGAACCACACGCGCCACGTCTCGCCGCAGGCCCTCGATCGCAGCGGCGCGACCGATGTCCTGTACATCAACCTGATGACTCAGCCGGATCGGTTTCGTGGTGATCCGATCACAATTCAGGGCGATCTGCGCCGACTTTACGAATTCCGAGCCGGACCGAATCCGTACCGGATCAAAACGCTGTACGAAGCCTGGATCTTCACGGCCGATTCCGGCACCCATCCCTATCGCGTCGTGTTCACGCATCTGCCGAGAAACCTGGAGCCCGGTGAGAATCTTCGCCAAATGGTCAAGGTGACCGGCTACTTCTTCAAGCGTGAAGGCTACGCCTCCAATGGCGGAATCCACGTCGCACCGACATTACTGGCACGGCAGGTGACACTCTTCCGACCGCCGCATGCGCTTCCTTCGGCCGACGCGATCATGCCATACCTGACCGGCCTGGTCTCGGCCATCGGTCTGGCCTTCCTTGTCACATTGGTCAGCCTGGTGATCAGCGATCGTCGAGCGGCCCATGCCGCCTGGCTGCGTGAGAAGAACGCCCCGCGACCTTCTTTCGCAGGAGTCGAAGTCCGCCCGTCCCTCAGCGTGGCCGAGAACCTGAAACACCTCGAAGAACAGGAATGGCAAGCCGAAGCAGATGCCGTCGACGAACCCTACGAGGAAGTCTCGACGCTGCTGCATGCTCGTGACCGGGTCCGTGCCGAGAAGACTCTGCCAGTCACTCCCGAGCCAACTGTCGATGAATTGGATGACCGACGCCAGAGTGCCATTAAAGCAGTGCAGGCCTGGACCAGCCAACACGGTTCGCACAGCGACGCTCGACCACCCGCAACCGTACCAGCAATCGAGCCCGAACCAGCCCCGTTGGCAACAATCGAAGCTCCCGCTGAACCAACGTCCGGGGAATCCCAGCTGGCTGCCTGGGAGAACGAGATCCAGCAGTTCGCAGCCCAACGAAAGTCGGCACCGCTCACCCCCGCGCAACGAGCCGCCCAGGCCGACCTCGAGCGCGACGAGAAACTCCGCGAAGAAGAACTGAACGACCGCCTGCGTCACGAACGAGCCGTCATCGATCAAGAACGAGCCGATCTGGAAGCCACCAGCCGCGAGCAGCTTGACCAGGATCGCCGCACCTTCAGCCTGCCCGTTCGACACGACGAAGAAGCACACACGCCCCCATCAGACCACCTGACCATCGACCGCGCCGAACGAGAAGACCTCTCGAACGAAGACGACTCATCCGACGAGGACGAGTCGGATGGAAACGATTCAGGCTCGGGCAATAAGTGGAACCCAGGCCAGAGCCGCCGCGCGTCTCGCAAGCAACGTCGACGAGACGGCAGGTAAGCTGGGAGATTTTCGTAGGTTATGCTTCAGCATAACTTTTTTCGACGCAACGATGCCGGAGTAGCCGGGTCTACCCAAAGCCTATTTACTCTCAGCCATCAGCCTCAACTGCCCGCAAGCCGCATCAATATCGGCCCCTTTGCGCTTCCGAACGGTCGCGGGAATCCCAAATGATTCCAGCACAGCGACGAACTCATGCGTCCGCGGATCTGACGGCTCAACAAACGGCAATTCGGTCACCCCGTTCATCGGGATCAGGTTCACATGCGCGATGCGCGACTGCAGTTCCTTCGCAAGCATCCGAGCGTGTTGAGGATCGTCGTTGACGCCGGACAGCAGCACGTATTCATAGGTGACGCGACGACCGGTGATCTCGAAGTAATCGTCGGCCGCTCGCAGGATCGCCGCCATGCCGATCTTATCGTTGACCGGAACCAGCTTGTCGCGAATGACATCGTTGGGGGCATGCAGCGACACCGCCAGGTTGTACTGCTTGCCCGACTTGGCGAGTTCGCGAATCTTGTCCGGCAGCCCCACCGTCGAAATGGTGATCCGCCGAGCCCCCAGGCCCAGGCCCCCCTTTTCGTTCAGGCTTTCGAGTGCCGGGATGAGCGCCTTCAAATTGGCGAGCGGCTCGCCGATCCCCATCACCACCAGATTCGTGATCTGCTCACCCTTCGCCAGCAACCGATCCAACCGCAGCACCTGCTCCAGGATCTCGCCGGTCGATAGATTCCGCTTCAGGCCCAGCATGCCGCTGGCACAGAAGACGCAACCCATCGCACAACCAACTTGAGTCGAGATGCAGACGGTGCGGCGATCGGTCTCGCGCATCAGCACGCATTCAATGAACTGGCCATCGTGCAGTTGCAGCAACAACTTCTCGGTCCGGTCTCTGCCCACCAGATGCTTGTCGACCGTGGCAGGAAACAGGCTGAACTCGTCGGTCATCGCCTTTCGCAACGCGGCCGGCAGATCGTGCATGTCGTTGAAGTCATTGACCCGCCGACCAAAGATCCAGCGCCGAATCTGCTCGGCCCGATACTTGGGAAAGCCATGAGCCTCACACCAGGCGGCTAACTGCTGGGAATCGAGTTCGTACAGGCGTGGTTTCAGAGCAGCTGTCGTCAGCGGAACAAGTTCGGTCATAGCGGGCGGGTCGACTTCTAACAATTTGGGCTGAAGCGGTCGTTGAACAGTGAATTCGAGCCGAATTCACCATGCCAGCGTATCCGAACAGAGAACCAACTGCGAGCAGATAGTCCGACCGCGACAGGCAAAACTGCATCTCGGTGCTACAATGGGGATTGCGCAGTTCCAAAACGCTGCATCTCGCCACGCGGCGAGGTTGAAATGGTCTTTTCAAACGGGACGGCTCCATTCGGCAGTCGCACTGGCCACAGGAAACCAGATCCGTCGACGAACATTACCACTTCAGCATCGCAGGACGGCAGATCAAGCGGTTGGCGTGGGACAAATTGGTTAGGGCCAATACTGGCCAGATCATAGACCTGCCCGCTCGCTCGCAACTCGAGACGCACTACTGCTGAAACGCACTCAGGATGGAATCCCTGTTCCACGCTACTCTCCCGAAAAACGCGACCAGATAGACGGCAGATAATAAAGCATAGACGACTCTAATTCTCCAACGCCCTTATCCATCAACGTTTCCGCATAACAACTGGTCCTGCCTCTGAAGTCATCTTGAGCGATTTCGCGATTTGAAATACCGTCCCGCTCGGCGTGCGGGCGTACGTCAATGGATTGCGTAACACAGGGTGGTGCTGGTGGGGATTCACCTGACGACAGAACGAACGTCGGCTCTTTCGCGACGCCAATGGCTGGCCGCTGCGCTGGTGGCTGTCCAGCAATCCGGGTGCGGCACGATTTTCTGGCCGGAACGGCGAGGTCAACCGGCCGGGCCGCTCGATTTGAAGGTCGTCGCCCTCGATGCCGTCGGCCTGCTGTTCTTTTTCATTCCCGGTGTCATCGCCTTCGCCGTCGACTTCGCGACGGGTGCCATTTATCTGCCTCCCGGCCAGTACTCGTCGACCTCAGACTCGACCAGTCGCTGGAAGAAAGTGCCCACGGCCACCAAACAACCCGATCCGAAAGAGATTGAACAGGTCGTTCAAACTCACTCCGGCAAGACGATTCATCTGCAGCCGGGGACTTATCAAGTCGGACGATTGAAGAGCGCCCATTCGCTCGATGACCTGAATCTGGATGAAGTGGAACTGGCGAGTGTTTGCGAAGCGAACACCGTCCGGTTCCGAGCTCAGTCCGAGTAACCCTCGGCGAGCAAGTGCGAGAAAAGGGATTGCCATGTTGCGATATCACTGGTCCGCCGCTGTTCTGACGCTGCTGTTCGCCATCGGATGTGGTGGCGCGCAACCGGTCCCGAAAATGACCAGCACCGGCAAAGCTCCCGCTGAAAAGGCGAAGGTCGCAGAGCCCCCTTTGGAATCGGTTCCCGAGCAAGCAGAACCGGGCGACGCCGACTTCCCTCGAGGTTCCGTAGCATTCGCCACACTGGTCAAAGCGGCCGAGTCCAGCGATGCCGAAGGCTGGACTAAGGCCGAAGCTCAAATCCAGGAATTGGGAGCTCACGCGACCGCAGCCCTCGCCGAACGACTGGCCGATGAAAACGCGGTCGCTCGAGAACTGGCCGCGATGTTCCTCGCCCAGATCGGTCCTGAAGCCGCCCCCGCCGCCAAAGGTTTGGTCAAGCTTCTGCAAGACGAGTCGACGTTCGCCCGCGTCAATGCCGCCGCAGCCCTCTCGACGATGGAAGGCTTCGAAGAGCAAGCGGTTCCCGTGCTGATGGAACTCCTCAAAGATGCCGACGACAACATTCGCTTGACCGCCGCCACATCCCTGCGCAACGTGGGACCAGCAGCCGCGCCGGCCCTGGTCGGCTTAACCCGCGCCCTCAATGACCCCAACCCGCAAATCCGCGCCGCCGCCGCCACCACCCTCGGTGAAATCGGTCCCGGTGCGGCCAAGAGCCTGACAATGCTGCGACGACTGGAAGACGACACCGAACCGGCCGTAGTAACCGCCGCCGCCCGCGCCGTCCGCCGCATCGACGCCGCCTCGGTCGACAAGACCACGCTCGCCACTCCAGCTAGCGCGACTGAGTGATTCGGAGAATTGCGTTGCGTTGATGCACATGGGGTGGCTGGGGTCGACCAGCGGGAGCCCCCAGAATTCGTTACGTGCCCCACGCCCCAAATTTAAACGTGTGATTCTTCGCGGGGTAACAAGATCTCTGGCTTGGAGGCAACATATCTCTGGGGGCTTCCGTTGGTCGACCCCAGCCACGCGAGTGTCAGTGTTTCCATTGGACGCCGTAGGCGGCTGTTAATGCACACCCGCTCTGACGTCGACCTTCTGTTTGGTCGTCGTCCACTGACGGGTGCGGAAGTTGTAACGACAGGTCTCCTGCCACGACTCGCCCCAGTTGTTATCAGGCTTCATGGTCACGATGAGGCTGGCATCTTCATCGCTTGTTTTCGAACTGATACTCGCGCTTTCGATAGATGTCTCATGTTTCAATAGGTACATCGGCAGTTCACTGACCTGTTCCATCTGGGCCGGCCATCTTTTGGGATCGGCTGTGAGTTCCAAGCCTTGTCCAGCTAGCGGTTTGGCGAGACTGCATCGATGGACAAATAGACCGCATCCACTCTTCGAATAACCACTGGTGACCACAAAGCAGCGGTCGAGTTCGGGCTGGTATATCAGAGTGGCGCTGAAATCGCAGAACCCCCCGCCTGGTCCAAAAAGAGGGCATTCAGGATAAATCACACCGAAGGGAACCGCATCCTTCAAGTTGCCATCGGGCGAACATTCGACGATCCAGAACGCGCCACCCGATCCGTGCGCGCTGGGCAAGTATCGATAGGATTGCTTCACTAGTGCCACGCACTTTGAGTTCGTCTTCGGATTGCCTTGCAGATGCTCGTTTACTGGGAGCATGGCACAAATCTTTGTGCTTGCCGTTTCCAATTTCCAAGGTGCATTGGCGTCGTATTGCTCAGATGAATCGATTGGAGAGGCGGGGATAGATGACCACGTGTTGCTCTTGAGCGAATAACTTTGCTCGCACAAAACGTCTCCTCGTTCAATTGAGGAACCTCGGATGTGAATATCCAAGTGAGGGCCATCATGCCTGGCGACAGTAGTCGCACTGAAGTCCGCGACTTCGCCACGGAAACCCGGGATCCTGATCCGAGTGCTCGCCACAGGTTCGAGGGAATCGGCGCATTTCATTGACGGATTGGCAGTGAGTCTCTCCCATGTATCGGAAGTCGACGAGCCGCGGCTGTGCGAATGGATGCGCAACTCAAGGCCGTCCGTTGTCTTCATCGCCGTGACGATGTAGACCTTTTTCGTCCCTTTGATTTCGACAATTGCCGCGGGGATAACACCACTCGACCAGGTGTGGGTGCGGTAGGTGCCCAAGACTTTCGCGTCCAGCAGCCCCTCATGCCTGGCTCGTTCGACGGCAAGCAACATATGATCAAAGGGACGCGGCGGCTGCGCATGATTTTTCTGGGACATCTGCACACTGGCATGAGAAACGAGTGGAACTTGATGGATTTCAATCAGACTGTCAGGCGTCACTGACTGTGGGTTGAGGCTGTCATAATGCTTATGCGATGTGAGCAACCTCGCGCGAGAATAGTCAGCGAAGAAATCAGGCTCAGATCGTGACGAATTCGACCCGTCGTAGGTCTTCACCTCGGGCAAGTGCAGAACAGGTTCATGCAATACAACGGCACCAACCGAGCCCTGCGAATACGAACACGAATACCAGCCAGCAGCGATCAATACCGAGGTGATCGCGATCGACAAGACGAAATCACGAAAGTTCGTCATCGTTGATTTCCGATTCAGTCAAAGATCTTAAAGAACGCCTACTTCGTGAAGACCAGCCAAATAACGGAATTCCGCAGTTTATACCCCGTCCGGTATCACAATTCGCGCTTTCGGGCAATGTCTTCTCACCGGTAGCCACCTCACCGGGTGCATGCCAGCTTTTGCGAGTTAGTTTGGGAGTGCGCCGAAGTCGTTGAAGA
>CBIHQO010000033.1:0-17476 GCA_966211735.1 uncultured Schlesneria sp. | reverse complement strand
CGAGCACGTGCTCCAAGCAGTCAGCAGTCGCGCGTCAGCGATTGCTGATCGGTGCCGTCTGCGTCATCGTTGCTGTCATCGGATTACAAATTGTGTCGAGATCCGCTTTCCAACATCGGTGGAACGCGATGAATCCTGTGCTCAATGCCGATCGCGTGGAATGGGTGGGGATCAGCTGGAATGGCGTAGACTCGGTTCGAACTAAGAAGCTCGGAGTTCCCGACGCGCTCAAAGTCCCGGTGCGAATGCGGGTTTGCTGCCGCGTGATCTGATTGTCGGTGTCAGTGGCAAGCCGTTTTCCGATGTGATGGAACTACAAGGCTCTGCGAGTACCTTGAGGCCAGGACAAACGTTGACGCTGAATATTGTCAGGTCCGAGGTGCCGCTTGTCGTTTCAGTCACGCTTTGCTCTTGGGACGAGATCAAACGACTTAAAGTCAATGCGATCGTGCTTTGAACTGGCCTTTGTGCTCGGTTACTTCGAGTCGAGTGTTTGGCGAAACGCTCCGTCCTTGTGTTTGTTTTCCGCCAGCATGCGCATTCAGTGACCGTTGCGGTGATAAACAGCCCAGCATATTTATATCAGAGCACGCACGTTACGCTTGACCACGACAGGGGTGCCACAGCCCGGTGGCGACTGAATTGCGCAGGCGAAGTTGCAGCTACGAATTCCCACTAGCTCTCGCTGTCCGGTCTGCATTACCGCTCGACACCTGTCGTGCTGGCATGCGAATTGCCATTGCAGTGTCTCTCGTTCGAAAAGTACGACGGCGCAACGCACTGGCATCGGATCATTCTCGTTTCGGAAGGAATTCGCCGTGGTGGATCAGCAGTGGAGTCGGCGTCTCCCGATGGGTGCCGAACTGCAAGCCGGGGGTGGGGTTCACTTTCGAGTTTGGGCACCCAAGGTCAGATCTGTCACCGTGATGATGGAGACCGAGAAAACAACATTTGAACTTCAATCCGAAGAGGATTCGCCGGGGGTATTTTCTGGCTTTTCCGAAGTCGCCAATGCCACGACGCGGTATCGCTATCGATTGGGGAATGCGGAAAAGCCAATTCCCGATCCGATGTCACGTTATCAACCAGAAGGTCCGCACGGACCGTCGCAGGTCATGGATTCTTCGGCGTTTCAATGGACCGACGACGATTGGCGCGGCAGTCGTCCGGAAGCTCAGATCATCTATGAGATGCATATCGGCTCCTTCACGCACGAAGGAACCTGGCAAGCCGCCACAGAGCAACTTCCGGCGTTAGCAGAACTGGGAGTCACCCTGTTGGAAATGATGCCGGTCGCAGAATTCGCGGGACGATTTGGTTGGGGATACGACGGGGTCAACTTGTTCGCGCCAACGCGACTGTATGGGACACCTGATGAGATGCGCGCGTTTGTCGATCGCGCGCATTCGCTGGGCTTGGGCGTCATCCTGGATGTGGTTTACAACCACCTTGGCCCTGATGGTAACTATCTATCGTTCTTCTCGGATTTCTATTTCACGGACCGTTACAGGAACGACTGGGGCAGCGCCCTCAATTTCGATGGCCCCGAAGCTGCGCATGTGCGAGAGTTCTTCATCGCGAATGCTTCATATTGGATCAGCGAATTTCATCTTGATGGTCTGCGTCTGGATGCGACGCAGGCGATCATCGACAAGTCTGCCACGCACATTATTGCTGATATCGGGCAAGCGGTTCGCAAGTCCGCGTTTGGTCGAAACACCGTCATTGTCGCTGAGAATGAGCCGCAGGAAACTCACCTGGTTCGGCCTCTGGACAGTCAGGGCTTCGCGATCGACATGTTGTGGAACGACGACTTTCACCATAGTGCGATGACCGTGTTATCGGGGCATAACGAAGCCTATTTCACGGATTACCGGGGAACACCACAGGAGTTTATCTCGGCCGCGAAGTGGGGCTATCTGTATCAGGGGCAGCGCTATAAGTGGCAGAAGAAGCGTCGCGGAACTCCCTCAATCGGACTGACTCCAGAAGCGTTTATCAGCTTTCTGCAAAACCACGACCAAGTTGCGAACTCGGCCAAGGGGTTGCGGTGTCATGCTCTTTCCTCGCCGGGGCGCTTCCGGGCGATGACAGCATTGATGATGCTGATGCCAGGGACTCCGATGCTGTTCCAGGGTCAGGAGTTCGCAGCCTCGACGCCCTTTCTGTATTTTGCCGATCACAACGAGGAGTTGCACCGGGCTGTCCGAGAGGGGCGCATTGAGTTTCTGGCGCAGTTCCCGAGTCTCAATACTCCAAAGATTATTGCACAACTGGCGGACCCGGGGGATCCGGACACATTCGAGCGATGCAAGCTGAAGTTCGAAGAGCGCGAGTTGCATGCCGAAGTTTATGCGCTTCACCGCGACCTGATTCATCTTCGACGGAACGACGCGGTCTTGCGGTCGCCTCGCCGCGGGACGTTCGACGGTGCCGTTTTGGGGCCCGAAGCGTTTGTCCTGCGATTTTTCGGCGGGGCACAAGCGGATCGGCTGCTGGTGATTAACCTCGGCTGCGATCTGTGCCTGGATATTGCGCCTGAACCATTGCTCGCACCGCCATTGCACATGTCCTGGCAGATGCACTGGTCGAGCGAAGATCCCGAGTATGGCGGTTTGGGGGCAGTCATGCCTGAAACCAAGGCTGGATGGAAACTACCGGGACAGGCTGTCGTGCTGTTGATTGCACAGCCGGCAGTACCCGAAACAACGGAAGACGAAGAAAATGAGTGACGCGATTCGCGTGACAGATCTTGTCAGAAGCATGCCGTGTGCAACGAAACTGAGACACACCGAAGAGTTGCTGACCAGCGAATGGCTGGTCGCCAACGGCTTGGGCGGCTATGCGTCAGGGACAGTAAGCGGGATTCCGACTCGTCGTCATCATGGACTGCTGATCGCGGCGCTTCCCGCACCGTATGGCCGCATGATGATGTTCAATCACCTGTCCGAGCAGGTGCGCATGCCGGGTGGCCGCGTGATTCGATTTGGTGGTCAGGAATGGGTGGGCGGAAGACTAGAGCTTGAGACTGGATCGTTGATCGAGTTTCGGCTGGAAGGGGGGCTTCCGGTCTGGCTCTATGAACTCGACGACATCGTGATTGAAAAACGACTGTTGATGAATCATCGGCTGAATACGGTGTATGTTTCCTATCGGCTGGCGCGTGGCGAAGGGACAATCCGGCTGAAGCTTCGTCCCGCGGTCCATTTTCGGCCGCACGAAGCTCCGGTGAGTACTCCGTTGGCGAACGAATACACGCTGACTGCCGTGAACGACCGTTGCGAATTGTCCGCCGGTCCGCAGTTACCGATCCTGCGATTGCTGCTGCAGGGTCAGAACCGCGCCTTTACGATCGAAGGGACTCGCATGAGTGAAGTCCTGTATCGCATCGAAGAATCGCGTGGGTATGAATCGGCCGGCGAGCTTTGGAGTCCTGGTTACTTCCGTGTTGATCTGTCTCAAGGAAGTTCGGCAACGCTGATCGCGTCGACGGAGTCCTGGGACTCCATCAATGCGATCCCGCCGGACTTGGCGGCTCAAGCGGAAACAGGTCGCCGCGAACGATTGCTGGAGATGGCTGGTCCTGCGGCTTACGACCAAATGTCCGCCGAACTGGTGCTGGCGGCAGATCAGTTCATCATTACGCCTGCCAGCCGATCGCGGGATACGGCCCTCGGATCAGCGTCGGGCGACGAACTACGCAGCATCATCGCGGGATATCACTGGTTCACCGACTGGGGTCGCGACACGATGATCAGCCTGGACGGGCTGACTCTGGTGACTGGTCGGCACTGGGAAGCGGGTTGTATCCTGCGGAGTTTTGCTCGTTACGTCCGCGACGGGTTGATTCCGAACTATTTCCCCGACGGTATGACGGAAGGTGTTTACCACACTGCGGACGCAACTCTGTGGTACTTCCATGCATTGGACCGTTATGTCGAATGCACGGGGGATCGATCAACGCTTCGTTCGTTGTTGCCGGTGCTGCTCGACATTGTCGATCATCACTTGCGCGGGACAAAGTTCGGGATCGGTGTTGATCCGACAGACGGATTGCTCAAGCAAGGTCAGCAGGGTTACCAACTGACGTGGATGGATGCGAAGGTCGATGATTGGGTGGTGACTCCGCGACGAGGAAAGGCTGTCGAGATCAACAGCCTATGGTATAACGCGCTCAGCTTGCTGGCGAAGTGGTTGGGCGAAGAGCGCGGCGACGCCGAATCGCGGCCGTACCTGGATCATGCCGAGCGAGCCCGAGCCAGTTTCAATGAGCGATTCTGGAATGATGACCTCGGTTTCTTATTCGATGTGATCGATGGTGAAAGCGGTAACGATCCCGCGTGTCGTCCGAATCAGATCATGTCAATTTCGCCTCGTTTTCCAGTCCTGGATCGCGGGCGCTGGGAAGCAGTCATCGATGTTGTTCAGAAGCAACTGGTGACGCCCGTAGGGCTGCGATCCCTGGCACCAGGGCATCCGGACTATAAGTCTCACTATTACGGCGATCTACGAGCTCGCGATGCAGCCTATCATCAGGGGACGGTTTGGGCCTGGTTGATTGGCCCGTTTCTGGATGCCTGGCAAAAGGTCAATCAGAACGACCGAGCTGGCGCGAGGAAGCTGCTGGAGGGATTTGTACCTCATCTGGGTGAGGCCTGTATCGGTTCCATCAGCGAGGTCTTCGATGCCGAAGCACCGTTCACCCCCCGGGGCTGTATTGCTCAAGCTTGGAGCGTCGCGGAAGTTCTACGGACATGGGTGCAGTCCACACCTGATTCGGCGGGGCGGCCGGGATAACCGGCGTGGTGGGTATGAAAACCCAATGTCTTGGCAAGATTGCTGACCGCGCGATTCGGCTTTGACGCGGTATCACGTCAATCCGATTCTATCGCGCTTGCTGAATACATGGGTGATTGAGTCGATGTTGACTTCGCATGACCTGGGCGGGCCGCATTTTCACCCAGAATGAGACGGCTCTTTGCCGATAAATTGCCTTGGTTGTGCTCCCTTGTACCAGCAGATGAAGCAGACGGGAAGACTGGAATGTGCTGTCCTCATTGCGGATCGAAGTCGATTCGCCGCAGTAAATCCTCCGCTCCATTGATTCTGTCGTTGCTGTTTGTGCAGGTGCGATGTCGAGTTTGCTCGTACCTGTTTCTGACGCCGTTCTGGCGAAAAATGAAAGCGTCGCCAGTATCGCGGGTGGAAGTGCCGTCCGCTCCTTAGCGTGTTGTCCGGATCTGCAACAAGGATTGCCTTCACCGGATTTCGTCAAGACCCGATCTCATGGCGAGATTGGCTACCCAGAATCAAGCTCTGACCCCGTACTAGGGCGATTCCAGAGTGCGTGGAGTCATCTGGACATTGCTGATTTCGCGGACTAGTTGTCTGATCAGGTCGATGGTCACCAAAACGCAGATAAACGGGCAGAGCCAGATTTCGTCAGGTCGCTTCACGACCAGCAGCGCCAAATCGAAATTGAACACCGTGCCGATCACGGCTAATAGATAGCCCGTCGTTCGCAGCTGGTTGTGCTGACTTAGCCAGGCTTCGGCAAGCAGCAATCCGTAGACCGGTCCGATCATCGCGTAGGTGCTTCCTTCCGTCCGTGAGTTGAACAGCATCAGGTAGCTGGTTGCAAATGCGTAGAGGAAGAACAGGCCGCGTGCCGGCGAAAGTCGACGGATGGCGCCCCAGCAGATCACTAAGGTCGCACCGGCCACTGCAATTCGGATGACTTGCTGGACACGCGAGGGGACTTCCAGGCCGACAACCTTCAGCATTCCAAATAACTGAGCCCAGTGTCCTGTGATGCCGACTTGGAATGCCGTGTGCGAGTTCTCGTAGCACGCTTGGTATTGTGAGATGACGTAGTCTGGAGTTTGAGTCAAGAAGGGGAGCACGGCAACGGTCAGCAGCCCAATCGTCAAACGCCACAGCATCTGCAGATAGATTGCAGCAACGAGCAGTATCACGACGATCGCGATGGGTTTGAAGGCAAATGCCAGTGAGAGCAGCAGCGTCGCGCGCCACCAGCGACGGTCATGCAAATCGACGATCGCCAGCAGCATCAGTCCCGTGACGATCAGTGTCGACTGACCATTGCGAGCACAACCTGCCGCTGTTCCGGCCGAGGCAAATGTGTTGATCAGAAACCATCGATCGTCCGCACTGGCAAGTCTGGTGAACCGATAGACACCGGCAGCCAGAACAGCAAGAATCGTTACTCGCCACAGAATTTCGCCAACCGGAATGGGCAACAGTCCCCAGGGCGCGAAGACCAAAGCCGCCTGTGGAAAGTAGATGAAGTCCGATCCAGCCATATTGTAAATCGGCTCTCCAGCGAACCAATTCTGGACGGCATGGCGATACGAGGGGGTAACCGTTCGTGGTTGGCGAGCAACCGCCAAGGTGCAAACCACCAAAGTCAGCGCGATCCAAACGCCCCAGGCTGCCCGACGGGACTGTGTTGATGTGACGGTAGGCACTGTCATTCAGATCTCGTGATGTCCGAGGCATTTAGGCCAAGCAGGTGCGACAAAAAGTCACAGATTAGATCGAAATATCTCACAATGTAACTCTTCAGACTAGCTTAAGAATTCTCAAACTCTAGTCCTGCCGGACGGTTGGGGCGAAAAAAGGTATTGCTGGACCCTGTCGATTTGGTTACCGTTCGGCGACCTTAATTTTGGGGAACGGTTAATGTGTGCCTCGCGGGCCAACATCGAGCAGCAGTATCAGGATGCGTCGACCATTTCGTTTGCAGAATTCACCAACGAGAGTCGCACAGATCTGAATCCGATTGCAACATCGGATCACGACTTAACTCTTGTTATTCCCGCATATAACGAAGAATTTCGACTTCCGAAAACATTGACCGATGCCGCCGCGTATCTGGATCAATGGGGAATCGACTATCGCGTCATTGTGGTGGACGATGGCAGCAAAGATAATACCGCAAAGCTGGCGGCCGGTTATGGCGATCGGTTCTCGACGATCTGCCAACCGAATGGTGGCAAGGGATCTGCGGTCCAGAATGGATTGCTGGCTGCGACGGGTCGTGTTGTCGCCTTCACGGATGCCGATCTTCCATATGACTTAGCTGCACTGAAAGCTGCTTACGAGATCGTCAGCAAAGGCGAGGCGGACGCGGTATTTGGTAGCCGCGATATGGACGATTCCGCAAGCCTCGTTGAACGTCAACTTCTCCGCACGTTGGCCTCTCAAGTTTTTCGTGGGATCGTCACGTTCCTGGTATCGCGGCAGATTCGAGACACTCAATGCGGTCTGAAGATCTTCAGTCAGTCTGCGGCGCGAGCGATCTTTTCACGATCGACCGTCAAAGGCTTCGCTTTTGATGCGGAAGCCGTCTTTCTGGCTCATCGCTTGAATCTGCGTCTGCGGAAAGTTCCGGTCACGCTGATCAATGAATATGCCTCGACGATCTCCCTGAGCCGCAACGCCATCCCGATGCTGATGGATGTGGTGCGGGTCCGCTGGAGAGCATTCAATGGTCGATACAAAATTCAAACTGATGATTCTGCCGACACCGAGAAGCCCAGAGCGGCCGCATGAACACCGCAACGGGTGTCCAACCATGGATTGTGCTGCACGCCGATGATTTCGGCATGAACGCCGCCGTGAATGCCGGAATTTTGCAGGCCTTTCGAGATGGGTTTCTGACAAGCACCTCGTTACTGGCGAATGCACCTGCCGTCAGTGACGCTTGCGCTGCCTGGCCATTGTTGATGGCCGAACTTCGAGAGGGCGCGATTCCGTCCGCAACCATCCGGCGACAGGTCGGCGACACGCTGCGTCCATTTGATCTGGGAGTCCACCTGAACCTGACTCAAGGTCGCCCTCTCACGGCAAACTATCCCGCTGAACTTCTTGGCGAACAGGGCGAATTCCCCGGTATCGGCCAGGTATTTAGAAAGCTTCGAACAGAGCGATCGCGGTTTCGACAAGCTGTTCTCAATGAACTGCAGGCTCAGGTTGAGCGAGTCCAGTCGCTGGGAGTGGAGCCGACGCACATGAACGGGCATCAATATGTGGAAATGGTTCCCGAAGTCGCGTCCCTCATTCCTGATCTGGCTGCGAAATACTCCATCCCGATCGTCCGGCTGGCGAAAGAGGGTTCCTTAGCCAGGACGGTACTCGGTCAAGGTCGAGTGGTCTCGTTCGCTGTCGCACTGGTCAAGAGGTACTTCGCGGGACGATTTCAAAAGCATATCGAGAGGGAAGGGCTGGTCGCACCGTCACAGTTTTTCGGAACCTCACATGCGGGGCATGTCGGCAAATCAACACTGATCCAATTCCTGACGTTTGCCTCACCTTCTGGCTGCACCGAAATTGGATTGCATCCCGGAGTTGCGGCCATCGAACCGTCTTTGGTGACGGATGCCTGGCACGATCCGCTGGCAGCTGCACGTCCCGCTGAATTAGGATGGTTGTGCGATATGTCGACCGGTGGTTTGTTTTCTGGACACGGACTGCGTCTGGGCCGGTTAACCGATCTCTTGTCCGTCTGAGGTGGCAGAACATGCCCGTCTTGTGGCGAGCCGAATAGGCCAAAAGATCCTCGAATTTGGTGATCGTTGTTTGTATCTTTGCATAAATCAAACAATTTAATGCTAGCCGTCCGCACGCTTTTCTTTGCCCCGCGACGGAAGTGGCAATTGCCTCGCAGCGAGTATGGCATGGCAGAACAATGGTACTATCGAATGTTTGGGCAAGATTTCGGCCCAGTGTCGTTCGACGAATTGAAGCAACTTGCTGAGCTCGGATCAATTTCGGCTGACGATGAGGTCCGCCAATCGAGCGCTGCAGCTTGGTCAGCCGCCGGTTCGGTGACGGCACTTGGGCTGTCAACCAGCAGCGGGCCAAAGTCGATTCTGGCGACCATCGCCGAGGCACCGGTTCAACCTGCGCCCTCGGGAGCCAATGACTGGTATTACAAGTTTCATGGTCAGGAAATGGGCCCGATTGGTTTTGAGGAGATCGTCGCATTCGCCGAACAGGGGCAGCTTGAAGCAAGCGACGAAGTCAGGCTTGGTGCATCAGGAAAATGGCGACGAGTGGGATCCATCGGCCGGTTGGTCGCGGTGCTGCCTTACCACGAACCCGCCGTTCCGGAACCGATGCCGATTAAGCAGAAGTCAGAAGCACAACCAGCCCCGGCTGTTGCTCCGGCCTCTTTGGTGGTTGCTACGGCACCGACGGCTTCGAGTCCGATCGTCCAGATACCGGATGAAGGGTTAATCAAGGCCCAGGCGAGTTATACCGCGACAGACCAAGCGGCTCGAACATTGGTGTCGTGGGCGCTCGCTCCCAATGTGGACCCCACCTGGTGGGGGTGGATTGGCGGCGTCGAGCGCGGGCCGATTGGGTTTGTTCAAATCTATGAGTTGGCGGTGTCGGGCCAACTTCAGGCATCGGATTATGTCAAGAACGGGATGTACGGTCAGTACGTCCACGCTGCCAATGTTCCCGGGTTGTTCAATGCCGTTTCGCTGATTGTACAGGCCAAGCAAGCGTTAGAAGTCGCGAAGGCAACTGCTGCCGCGAATGCCGCGAGAGTCGCGAAATCGAATCCTGTCATAGCGACCCCTGCTGCAAGCGTTCCTGCGATGCCGCCTCGTTCTGCCGCCAACTTGCAGACGGCGACGCCCGCCTCGCTGCCCGTCAAGAAGTCGTCTGCCGATATTCCGGTTGCCCCCGAACGAGTTGTGCCTCCAAAACCAGTGGAACCAGTTCGTCCTGTCGAAGTTCGAGCCCCCGAGCCTCAACCCGCACCCGTCAGTCCCAGACCCGCGAGTTCAGGTGGTTTTGCCGCCCCGCAACCTTCATACAGCCGCCCGGCCACTCCCTCGCGGCCGTCGATGGCCGCGCGAAGGGATTCCGGACCAGGCGTATTTGATGCCCTCAAGGATCCCAAAGTTCTCGGCGGGATCGGCGCTGCCGTCGCACTGGTGGCCCTCGCATTCGGTTGGCAGTACCTACCGTTGAGCTCGGGGAAGGACCTTGAGATCTATCGTCAGGCACAAGCCCTCGTTACCGATGTTCGGGCCGCGCGTGCCGCCAATTCGACTGATTTTAGTACGTTCAAGACTCGAGCGGAGCAACTGAAGACGAAATATGTTCCTGATCTGAAGAACGAGGCGAGTAATGCGAGGCCGGTCAAGCAGTCATTGTTGTTCGCATTGCGTGACGAGATCCCGCGTATGGTCAACGGCAATCTGGCGGTAGAGTCGCCGTCTGAAAAGAGCGCTATGGCGCATTTGCAGGAAGCGGCCAAGCGTCTTGGAGTGAAATAATCGGAAGTGACCGCAAACGCAGATCACTTGTTCGGCGTCACGCCGCGCGACGTTGACTCTGGACTGCGCCGCAGCACGATACAGAACTCGTCAACAGCCCTCGACGGGCATGCTGACACCACTCAAGCATGGAGAGGTGTTCGGGCGGAGTTTTCAGCGAAACCGTCAAGAATGGCTCTGGTCGGACCCTGCGAATGACCCACTGATACATTTCTCGACTAAACAATGGCGTTGGGTATTCAAACGTCTCCAGCTGACCAGGAAAGCAGGCGAGATGCCGGGTCCAGCAGGCGACGTCATGATGTCCCGGATTGCCGGGTTCGCGAACGATGACCAACTCACCCTGCGGACTGAGCTGCGCGAGCAGTTCGGCGGTCGCTTGTCGGGCAGGGAGACAGAGCAGATTGTCCCGGTACAGATTCAGTTCGTCCGCGATGATCAGATCGAAGGGACGGTCACCGAGATCATCCGATCCATCCAGCTTCGCAAAGTGAATCTCAAAACGAGCACCCGAACTCTGTCTGGTGGAGAGGCGTTCCATCGAATCGTCGATGGCGTCGACTTCAAATCCCAATTCATCCAGCCACTGGGCCATTTCGCCGCAGTGGTCACCCGCGACCAGGACATGCTCGCCAATCGTGTGATTTCCATCGATCAGGATGCGCCGCAACAGTCGTGCGGGGAGTGGAGGGCGGGCCATCAGCAGTGAATCGCCGTGTGGACGATAGGGGCGAAGCATATGACATCTCCGTACGGCCCGCGCGGCGTCAAGATATTCGTCGAAAGAATGGAACGAGAAAGACAGGAATGGGACTTCTATGTTTTGCGACAGGCTGGGTCAAGATGACTCGAGAATGAAGTGAAATTGTTCAATCCATTTCGGTCGGCTGCGAACATCAAATCTACGGATTATAAGGCTGAATACGACGATTCGAGGCGTATTGAAGTCAGGGCAGGAGAGTTCCGATGTATTGTGCAGTGGGCCTTCAGGGAGCCAATTCCCG
Source organism: uncultured Schlesneria sp. (assembly GCA_966211735.1). Lineage (GTDB taxonomy): Bacteria > Planctomycetota > Planctomycetia > Planctomycetales > Planctomycetaceae > Schlesneria. The sequence goes on along the minus strand of CBIHQO010000033.1, from coordinate 6,156 downwards.
CCATGAGATCGCACCGATCTGGAAACTGCCGCGCCCGCTCCCGTCGCTCTAAAACTTGCCATGAACACCCGATCCACTGGTAGCAGTTCCACAGAAACGGTGGGTGGTCTGGTAGTTTCATTGTTGTTCTGGCTGAGTCTGCTGATCGCCACCACGATGTTCGCGGCGGTCGGCCTGTCGCCGAAGATCTTGGAACGGCTGCGACTGGAAGAGCAGTTCGACGCCAGCCAGTTTCGTCTGGTCCAGATGGAACAACAAAACGATCAACTCAATCGTGTGCTGGAAGCGATTCGCAAGGATAAAGACTTTGCCGCGGAGATGACTCGGATTGAGTTCGATGCGATGCGTCAGGACGAAGAGATTATTCCCGTCGACTCTGGCCTGCGTCTTTCTCCGCGCGATCTGGCGACGCCGCGCAGTCCGGCGGTGATCGCACAGGCATGGTATCGGCCAATGCTGGTGCCGTTTGCGGAGAATGACCAACTGCGGAGGAATCTGTTGACCGCCTCCGCGGTGCTGGTCGTCGTTTCCTTCACCTGGTTTCAGTCTGCCCGGACAACGCCACCGGAGCAGCCCGCTGGAAACTGTCGCTCTCTGTGGCGTGGACTTAAAGACCGCTACGTTCGCTCCAATTAGATGATTCGGCCATCTTTTGCGGGCTTTTCGCGAGCGAACGTTTGATACATCCGACAAGACTCCGCGTGCGAAGCTCGCCGTACCCGCCATTGCCTGCTGCTCAGTGGGCGGGCTTGCCGATGGTTTCCGAAATCGAAGCCAATTCGATTGACTTCTGATTCAGTTCTGCCCGAATGGTTCTCTGACGGGCGCTTTGGTGGAGGCGAAATGTTGTCATCTGACATGGCTGGAATCGACCTGATTGACGAATTGCAGCTACGACATTGGGCTCGCACAAACTACGTCCCGGCAGACACGCGCGAATCCGACTGGCACCCAATCGTGCTCGACGAGATGCGTCGTCGCGACGAAGAACTGTCAGAAGGTCAAAACCATTCGCGCCAGGTTGGATTGGGAACTGATTCGTGACCCTGATGGTTACCCGAGATCAGTGCGGACAACCGATCTGAGAGCGGTTATTCCTGTCAGTTTGGCTGACACTAATCCGGTTTCGGTTCGGCAGGGATGACTGTCATTGTTGCAGTTCGCTCGAAATCCGTGTTCTCCCGGTTTTGCGACGCAAGTCCTTTTATAGCAACGAATTTCTACGCTCCGTTGCCGTCGACGCATGATGCGGTTGTCTCCGCTGCCGCATGGTACGCTGTTTGCATTCTGATATAATCAGGTTCAAAAAGCAGACACCGTCGCAAATGCCGCGACTAGGAATAGGAGCGTGCCATGCCAGTCTTTCGATGGGGACAGGCTTGGGATCCCTTTCATGATCTGGAGCGAGAAGTCGATCGCCTGTTGGCGAGCGTCTCGATTTCGTTTTCTGGCCTGCGTTTCGGCCGCGAGTATCCCCCAGTCAATGTCTATGAAGTGACTGATGGGCTGCTCCTCACTGCGGAATTGCCTGGGACGCGCCCCGAGGACCTTGAGGTGTTAGTGACCGATGGCGTTCTCACTCTGAAGGGAAAACGCACTGGGCCGGATGGTGTTCCTGACGATCGCTACCGGAGGCAGGAGCGGCTTCGCGGGGTCTGGCAACGGTCGTTGACGTTGCCGGAGCGAATCCAAGAGGATCAGATGAGTGCCGAATTCACGAACGGTATTCTCAAGGTTCGCCTGCCTAAGGCCCCCGCCACCATTGCTCGTCAGATCCCCGTCAGCGATGGAAACTCGTAGGGTTGTCATCCCGTGAAGTCGCGGAGAGAAGTAAGGCGAAGGCAGACATGTCAAACGAAATCGTCAAAGTGAGTCAATCAGATGCGGAACAATCGGCCGCCCCCGCAGTCGATCCGATTGTGTTCACGCCCCCGATCGATATCTTCGAAACTCCAGACGGTCTGGTGCTGCTCGCGGATCTTCCCGGAGTCACGCTGGAGTCATTAGAACTCCAAGTCCAAGACAACAGGCTGACGTTGTTCGGCAAAGTCAAGCCCGATCTGCCTGCTGACGCGCGCCTGATTCATCAAGAATATACTGTCGGACATTTCCTGCGATCCTTTATTCTGAGTGATGAGGTCGATCACGATCGCATCGCGGCCAAGCTGAATCAGGGTGTGTTGGAGGTGGTTTTGCCTCAACTCCGCAAATCAGAACCGCGCCGAATTCAGGTTACTGTCGAATGATGATGGGAGAGGCCCATCAGTCGGTGTCGCGTCCCTCGAATGGAAGGAAATCAAATGCCTGATACCCGTCAAAGTGGCGCGTCTGCTCAAGCGGAGATTCCGACTCCACCACTGGATCGTGTCCGCCACGAAATGGAACGCTGGCTGGAAGTTGCTCGCACGACGGGCGAACGGGCCATGGAGTCGCTGGGTTTGGGCCCCGCGGGAAGGGGTGCGGCGCCGCCCATCGATGTCCTCGAAATCGATTCCGAAGTTGTGATCCTGGTAGATCTGCCCGGCGTGGCTGCGGACGCGGTCAAGCTTTCGTTGGTCGGCAACATGCTGACGATTGAGGGAACTCGTGCTGTCGCCGTCTTTCCGGAAGTCATTCGACGGCACTCGATTGAACGAATTCCGGCCAAGTTCGAGCGGTCAGTCCCGTTACCAACCGCCGTCGATGCGGACCAGATTCATGCTGAGACTCGTGACGGTTTGCTGACAGTGACACTCCGCAAATTGGTGCCGACCGTAGGACGCACAATCCCGGTTTCACATGCAGCGGGCTCGAAATCAGTTTGAACGCCCTAAGTCGTGCGATGAGAATAATCCTCGCTGCAACCACATCCGATTGTTGGTCATCGCGAGCAGGCGATTGACCCCGGCCCCATGTTTTGGGATACTTACGGAGTCTCGGATGCCGAATTCGAGGCTTCTGGCCACGGCTGGCCAACGATGTTGGAACACCAAGACTGTTCCAGCCCGCAAAAACTGGACTGATTGTATCCATTCCGGTCGCGGTTTGTCTTGAACCATCAGGCAGATTCACTTGTCATCAAGATGGCTCAAATCGAGTCTCACACTCCCGGCGGGGTTGTCGTGGATTGAGCGTCGGCCGCCGCCGCCGCCCAGCTAGCAATGCAGCAAAGAAGGCGAGGGTTTTGATGGAGCACTTGGGCAGGCATGTTATTATCGAATTGTGGGGGTGCAGCGACGCCATTAATGATCCCGAGATCGTCAAAACAGCGATGCTCGACGCGGTCCGCGCTGCCAATGCAACCTTACTGAACATCTTTGTTCACGAGTTCAGTCCGCAGGGAGTCACCGGCGTGGCCGTGCTTTCTGAATCTCACCTTTCGATTCACACCTGGCCCGAGCATGGTTACGTTGCCGCGGATGTCTTCACCTGCGGCGAAACGACGAAGCCTCGGGCTGCGGCCGAAGTTCTGGCCGAGCGATTTTCTGCCGAGCATTCCGTCGTTCACGAACTGGAACGCGGAGTCCTGCCTCAGGCTCAGCCACGCGGCGGTGCCCCGAAGTCGCCTCGAATTCGCAGCTTGGCAAACGCCTAACTGATCATACGCAACGCTGGTTCTATGGATTTGGGTGCCACTGTCTCACTGTCTTCGGTGTGGCCGTGGCCTTTGCCAAAGACACGGCTTTGTCGAAGCTTCAAAACCGTGGCACCCGATCTTTGGGCCCTTCGCGAGTTGCCGCGTGGTCATTTGGTGCGGGACGCCACAGTTGGGTGGGATGCGCTCTAAATCGCGTTACAAAATCAAATAGCCACCCGGCGCTCCGCGGTGGCTATTTTCTTTACCTGGATTGGCCGCGATCAATTCCATTGAGCGTTTTTGCCATCGTAGGGAAGCAAACGATTGGTTTCTGCAATCTTCTTCAGCACCGTTTCATAGACCTCATAGGGATCTGCACGAAACAGTAAATCACAGCAGCCGGGATGCAGCAGCCAATCCCCGCGATCGATTTCCCCTTCCAATTGCTCGGGCCCCCATCCCGCGTACCCGGAAAAGATACGGAAATGTGGCTGATCAGCTCCGTGACCGCAGTTCCGCAGAACCTGTTCAAACGATGCGGCGCTGCCACCGATGTACAGTCCCGGAATTGGCGATGTCTCTGAGTCTTCATAGGCTTCCGCATTGTGAAGCATCAGCAGCGCCGTCGGTTCAACCGGTCCACCGACGAAGACGACATCTTCCATTTCGGGAAGACTGAAGTGTCCAGCGAGGGCGTGGGAAACTTTGATCGAGGTTGGGCGATTCACGATCAGCCCTGTGGCCCCTTGTTCGCCATGCTCCAACAGGAGAACGATCGTCTGATGAAAGTTGGGGTCACGCAGTGACTTTGATGCCACCAGGCAATGACCTCGCAGAGACTTCGACATAAACATTCTCCATCCGACTGCTGTCGACAGCCGGGCTGCCGCACAAGGTGGTCCATCGTCCGATCCGGTGCGAGTGGCGGCTCTTTCAACCTCCTGAATTCTACTCCAGGCGAGATTAATGTAAAACGGGATCATCGCTCAAACCCGGTGGGCAATATTGCAATTCGGTCACAATGTCCCTTCGGCGGGGAAATTTTGGGCGATTCAGGTGATTCATGCGCCGGCTTCCTCAACTGGTCCTGATCCTCACGACACTTGCGAATGCCTGGCTGCTGATGCAGGCTGTTCATGAGTTGGGACATGTTGTTGGCGGGCTTTTGACCGGCGCGGTCATTAAACATGTTGAGTTGCACCCGATCGGAATCTCGCGCACGGACTTCAGTGCCAATCCCTTCCCTCTGATCGCTTGCTGGTCAGGACCTTTATTCGGGGTGATATTGCCCGTGACCGCGTGGATGCTGGCACGATGGCAGCGACAGTCGTTCGCCTACTGGCTGAAGTTCTTCGCGGGCTTTTGCTTGATCGCCAACGGGGCTTATCTGGCCGTTGGCGTTCGCGATGGGATCGGGGACGCGGGCGATTTACTTAGACTCGGCTCGCAACCCTGGCAGCTCTATCTGTTTGGTGCAATCGCGATTCCAGCGGGGCTTTGGTTGTGGCATGGTCTTGGGGTGAGCTTCGGATTCGGACAAGATGCCAAGGCCGTCACCTGGCCCGCTGCCATAGGCTCGTCAGCGCTACTTTTGGCGACGATCGTGGTGGAACTTCTACTTGCGTAGCCGAGCGTCAGGCAGATCGGTACGGCGATCCTGAAGCAGTTTGATCATCGTATGCTTGACAGTATCCAGATCGCCGATGACTACCCACTGACGAAATGAGTAGTCTGCTGCGGCAATCCCATTTGAGTCGTCTCGCAGACGATAGACGCAGTTCCATTTGACCACCTTTTCAGGGACGAAGCGAAAGCGTCCGTAGCCTGGCCCCGACATCCCAATGGGCGTCGGATCACGTGCTACGATTCCCATCGCATGCGATCCAGTCGCGGTCGCGAGGATCACCGGAAACGCCTGCTCGCCTGGTCCATCGCTCAGCGCTTCCAGTTGTTTATTCTCAGGATTGAGGATCCAAAACGCTTCGAAGGCGATGGGCATGTATCCCGTCACCGCTTCGAACTGAGCGTAGGCATGCTTCTCGTCCAGCGGCAGTCCGAATGTCACGTCGTACTGAATGACATTCGGGAAATCCTTGTACCCGATCTGGACTCGCTTGGTCAGAAGATGATTCGACAATGTGGTCTTGTTCTTAGCCGGATGCCCAGACGATTGTCCTGTCGGAGGCAGCCAGAACGCCATCTGGGTCGTGGTCTGCAGCCGATTGTCGTGAGCGATCAAATGCAATAGTCGACTGGAAGATTTCGGCCCCGCGCCGTCGTCGACCGACCCCGCTTCGGTCGGGTTGAAGGTTTCCGGCGTGAACTTCGAACCGGCGTCAAAATTTGATGCGGATTGCAACTGACGCCCATGGTCAACGCTGTTAATGAACTCCTGTCCCTTCCACGTCAACGAATGAATGGCGCCAGCCAGTCGCGTCGTTGTGGTGATGACAATTTCAGAACCGACATAGGGGCTGCGGATCTCAGCGTCGCCGGAGGGCACGGAGACATGCTCGTCGGCTCGTCCCTGTGCCACCCAATTCGTAGCGAGAGCAGCCCCGCAAATCACGAATTGAACAGTTATCTTGCCAAGCCGCGTT
>CBIHQO010000032.1:0-17637 GCA_966211735.1 uncultured Schlesneria sp. | reverse complement strand
GAAGTGGTGAGCGAGTTCTAGTCGAATCGCCCACAACATCTCGACCAGAACCAGGATGTCTGAAGTTTCGAACTCGCTGTTCGAAGCTTCAGGCGATCTATTACGTCCACGATTCTCGAAACCGCCTTCCGGCGGATTCCTATTCCGGACAGGAATTTCTTTCAGATGTTTCATACCTCGACAGCTTCTTCATGCTTGCGCCCCCTGCTCGCGATCGCGTTTCTAGTCGGTCTGGTTGGTTGTGAACACAATGCGCGCAGCCTCTCGGTCGATAAAGCCGGTGCCCGGCAATCCTGTACGACTTTCCTGACCGCCTGGAAGGATGGCAAGAAAGCCGCGGACCTGAAACCCAAGATCACCGGCAGGGATACAGACTGGGAAGCCGGAAAGATCTTGGAATCTTTTGAGATCCTTCCCGAAGAACGGACAGACGGGGCCAATCTGTTTTTAACCGTCCGCCGAACCATCAAATCGCCTGAGGGTGCTTCGCAACAGCAAGAAGTGGAATACGTCGTGGGAACATCTCCTGTCGTCACGGTTTTCCGAACAGACGAATAAATTCTTCAGGAGATTGCCAATGCAAACTTTAACACAATTCGAAGTTTATGAGCCCGGACCGCTAACCGTGATTGGATTCGGCACGCGCGATACGCCGGACCAGTTTGATCTGGCCGCCTGCCGCAATGAAGTCTTCGACCTGATCCGCGATCATCATTGCCAGATGCTGGCGATTGATCTCACCGGAATTCAGATCATTCCCAGTGGGTTGCTGGGACTGCTTGTTTCCGTTCATCAACAAGAGATCAGCGTCTGTCTGTTCAACCCGTCCGAAGACCTGCGTGAAGTTCTCCAAATCACCAAGCTCGACCGGTTGTTTCCATGCTATCGAGTGGCAGTTTGAATTTAAATTCCGGTCGTGGCGAGATCCGCAATTCACATTCCCTTCGTTCAATACTAGAGACCCTTCAATATGCGAACACTTTCTCGATGGAGCGGTGCTTTGTGCATCGCCGCTGTTTGTGCCAGTAGCTGGGGTGCCGAAATTGGCAGCGGTCTGACGAAGACTCGCCCCGAGATGAAAAAGCGAATCGAAGCCCTCAAGGAGCGCGAAGCTCGGATCCCATTGCCGGCGCTCACCGCTGAAGAAGTGGCCTCGGGCAAACGATCGGTCAACAATGGTCGGCTGCGATCGCTGTACCTGCCCGAATCATGGCAAACGAATCGGTCTGCAGCTCCGAACGCGCAGGGCCGGACTGTCGGTCCCCAAAGCGTCGCCGCTACCCTGATTCAGCAGCAGCAAGCGCCCGACTATCCATTCAAAACACGATTATTCTGGATTGTCTCGCGAACCAATGACTGCCAGTACTGCCTGGGACATCAAGAACTGAAGCTGCGTCGCGTTGGCATGACCGACGACCAGATCGCGTCGCTCGACAGCAAGTGGAGTGCATTTCCCGCCGACGAGCAAGCTGCAATCAAACTGACCCGCAAGATCACGCTGACCCCGCACCTGGTGACTGACGAAGATCTGGCAGCGCTGAAGAAGCACTACACGGATGCCCAGATCGCCGACATCATTCAAACTGTCGCTGGCTATAACTCGACGAATCGCTGGACGGCCTCGACTGGCATTCCCCAGGATCGTTCTTTCGGCGGCGATGAGCCCAGCCAACTTGATACCCCGACCTCTGCCGAGTTCTCTGCCGTCGAAACTAGCGTCGCCCCATTTGACTACAAGCCGCGCGCCGCCTGGGAATCGCGTGCAGAAGCCGAAGCCGCCATCACCGCCTGCCGTGGTCGTTCGCCGCTGATCAAACTGCCGACAATGGAAGCCGCGCGACAAGCTCTGGCAGCCGACACGCCGGGAGTCATACCGCCAGTCTGGTGCCAGGCGATGGCGTATGCTCCACAAATGGCTCTGCGCGCGTGGAAGCATCGTCAGGCCGTTGCTCGAGACGGGAAGCTGAATCCGAATCTGAAAGCTCTGATTGCCTGGGTCACTGCTCGCGAGAACCGCGCCTGGTACTCTGCTGCCCATGCCAGAACGCGATTAAACGCCGTTGGTGTGACGGATGACACACTCTATGCGATCGGCACGAACGAAGGTGCGTTCGCACCGGCAGAACAGGCGACTTTCGCTTTCGCCCGCAAACTGACATCGGCCCCGCATACGATTGTCGATGAAGACGTTGCCGGATTGCGGAAGCTGTTCAGCGACAACGAAGTCGCCGAAATCATCTTCCTGGTCTGCGATGGCAATTCATTTGATCGCGTCACGGAGATGTTGCGATTGCCGATCGAAGGGGGATCGACAACGATCGGACAGGTTCAATGAAATCCAGGTGAGCCGCGCTGCGTCAGCACGCGGACCCGATTGACACAAAGCGGTGAAATCAACCAATCGCTCGAATCACTCCGCACGAAGAGTCCACGAGCTAACGCAGTACTGCTCACCACAAACACCTTTGGAAATCATCATGCTCAAACCCGGTTCAAAATCGCTCGCCATCGGGCTGTCTCTGTTGTCTGCTGGAGCGGCGTTCGCGATCGACTCGGTGAACGCACCGCGCCCGATTCCTCTGACGCGACCCGAGATGAAAGAATTTCTGGAAGACATGAAAGGGCGAACGCCGCGGATTCCTCTTCCGGAACTGACGGATGCCGATAAAGAACGATTGGGTGAGCGAGGTACTAGCTATGAAGGTCGACTGCGGTACCACTACATGCAGCCGAACGAGGGACAAGGGCCGGGTGGACAGGGACGCGGCGAAGGTCGCGGAGCGGGGGGCGGAGGATTCGGTCGCGACAACGACCCTGACATGACCCTCGATTACGCGTTCAAGGTTCAGTTGTTCTGGATTGTGTCGCGCACCAATAACTGTCAGTACTGCCTGGGTCATCAGGAATCCAAGCTGCTGGGCGCGGGGATGACCGAAGATGAAATCGCTGCCTTGGATGGCGACTGGTCGCAGCACACGCCCGCTCAACGGACTGCGTATACCTTCGCTCGCAAGATCACCTACGAACCTCAGAACCTGACCGACGCTGACATTGACGGCCCACGAAAGCACTATACCGATAAACAGATCCTGGAAATGATCTTGTCGGTCGCCGGAAACAACTCGATCAATCGCTGGAAAGAAGGAGCGGGTGTTCCGCAGTCATCCGGTGGTGGCAACTTTGGTAATCGTCGGCCTGGCGGCACCGAAGCCACCGCCGAACGTCCGGCAGCCACCACGTCGCATAGCTACCTGACGCCGACATCCGACAAGTTTCAGAAGCTGACGACCAAGGTGGCCCCGGCCATCGATCCCAAACCAGGCCAGACCACTTCCGCGACGGTTTCGAATCGACCACCCTTGGAATCGCGAGCGGATGTTGAGAAAGCTCTGGCAACTGTACGCCAGCGGGATCCACGTCTCCCTTTGATTGATGAGGACAAAGCTCGCGAAGTCGTTCCTGAGAATTTCCCCGAGGGGCCGTTGCCTCAATGGGTACGGTTACTGGCCAATTTCCCGACTAGTGCGAAAGGTCGCATCGGCGGCATTCGTTCGGCCGAAGAACGAAACGACTTGAAGCCGCTGCTCAAAGCGCAACTCAGTTGGATCATCGCTCGTCAGGATCGCGCCTGGTACGCCGTCGCCCAGGCGAAACAGCGACTGAAGGATCTAGGCTGGTCAGATGATCAGGTCTATTCGCTGGACGGCGACTGGTCGCAGTTCACGCCCGCTGAGAAATCACTGTTCACACTCGCTCGCAAGCTGGCCGCGACTCCCGTCGTCCTGACCGACGTCGATGTCTCCGAGGCCGTCAAACAAGCGGGACCACGCGAAGTGGTTCAGACCATCAGCTACACCACCAACCGAGCTTCATTTGATCGGATCACGGAATCAGCGGGCTTGCGAGCCGAGAAGTAAGTCGTCTTCCCAACCAAGAGTGATGCCACCGTAGTCCTGAAACAATGCAACGGCACGTGCGATCAACGACGATGCGATCTCTCCAGCGCCACTGCTTGCAGTGTCTGCTGCTGATCGTCGCTGTCGTTGGACAAGAACGCTTGGCCGAAGCGACGTGTGGTGATCATCTCCAGAAGCACGGCGATCAGGCGGCCGGTCACGGCCGACATCTATTTCAGGCAGATTCGATACCTGCCACTGGCGAGCCTGCCAACTATCCCGTCTGCCTGGGACCAAACTGCCGTCGACACGAGCCGATTCCGGCGCAGCCCTCCAATGAGATAGCGTCTTCAACGATGATGGAGGCCGTTCTGGCTCCGGTTCCCTTGATCCTTCCTCTGCAGCTATCGGATTGTGATCGAGCAATTCAGGTGGCTGCTATCAGCGGGCCCACAGGCCGCATCTTTCGCCCTCCGCGGATGGTTTGATGATTGAACTTCTCTCAATCGAGTGATCGACGGGTTCGATCAGCTGTCGATTGGGCCGTCACGCATCAATTGGGGCGGCGCGTTCGTTGCGCGTCGTCATTCCATCCTTTTCTCCGCCACCGTGCGGACTTGTCGGGGGCCTGTTCTATGATTCGTCATTCCCGTCGTCGCGCTTTTACATTAATCGAACTTCTCGTCGTCATCGCCATTATCGCTGTTTTGATCGCGTTGCTGTTGCCAGCCGTTCAACAGGCCCGTGAAGCCGCCAGACGCACGCAGTGCAAAAACAATCTCAAGCAATTGGGACTGGGGTTGCACAACTACCACGGCTCGTTCAATTGTTTTCCGTTCGGGCAGATTGCCTCGGGGTACTCGGCGATCAGCCAGTTGCTCCCCTATTTCGACCAGGCCCCGCTTTACAATCAGATCAACTTCTCGTTGCCGACTACCGATGCCTCGAATGTCACGGCGAAGAATACCGTGCTACCGGCGTTACGCTGCCCCAGTGACGGGAACAATAATCTTGCTGGTCAGGGGGGGCCGACGAATTACATGGCCAACAAAGGGAGCGGCGTGATTTGGCAGGACGCCACCGGTCCCAACGCTGGGATGCCGCCTCAAACGGGAGTGATGTTCTATGCCAGTGCCGTCCGCATCGGAGATATTACCGACGGCACGACCAACACGGCGGCATTCAGCGAGCGGATGTTGGCGGATGGCAACAATGGAATCGTCAGTCCGATCGCCGATGTCTTCTTCAGCCCGGCGGCTCCCACAACTCCTGACGATGCTATCGCCATGTGTGCCGCTGTCGACATCAACGATCTCGCCAATCAGTTCCCGCTGTTCATGGGAGCTCCCTGGATTCACGGACAGCATACCTATCTGCACATTAACGGCCCAAACTCACGATCATGTGGATTTTTCAGCGTCTTACGGGCCAACATGCCCCCCAGTAGCCGACATGTCGGTGGTGTGCATGTGCAACTGTGCGACGGATCGGTGAGGTTTGTCAGCGAGAATGTGGATCGTGTGACTTGGCGCGCGGTTGGCACTCGCAGCGGCGGCGAAGTCGTTTCTGATTTCTGATCCCTCTCGGCCGAACGTGTTCCCTTTTATTTCATTCCGTTGAGAATCACACATGAGTCTTCGTTCGAGTCGATCGTTCCAATGTGTCACCTGGCAGCAATCTCTGTTGCTGCTGATTCTTTCCTCGGGAGTGATCGGATGTGGCGGCAACGCGCATGCCGTCAAACCTGATGTGGCTCAGCAAACATTGCGCACGGCTTTGGATTCCTGGAAGAGTGGCCAGACCGTGGAGAGCCTGAAGAAGGGATCGCCTTCAATTGTTGTTCAAGATCAGGATTGGTCGGGCGGTGCCAAGCTGGTGGACTATGAAGTCCTCGACGGTGCTAAGCCGGTCGATGCCAACCTGCAAGCCAAGGTGAAACTGAAGCTGCGCGATGCGAAAGATGTTGAAGCGGAAAAAACTGTCAGTTATGTGGTGGGGACCAGTCCGGTCTTGACCGTCTTCCGTGACATGTTTCATTGATCCTGGCCACCTGATGTGAAGTCTCCTCGTTCCCTAATCAAAGAGGTCCCCCATGAGATTGATCTGCCTGAAACTGACTGCTCCGATCTTATCGGTCACTGCGATGCTGCTCTCGCAAGCGAGTGCGGACGACGCCACGGCGAAGAGTGCAACCTCGGTCGCGAAAGAAGTCCCAAAATTCACCGTAAATCCGGACCTGACCAAGGTTCCCAACGAAGAAATCGAAGCGGCTTACGAAGGGAAGACGCCACCCGAAGCGATCCGGATGTACCTGGCCATCAGCAAGGGCGCGATGATGGGCGGCAATGACGGCTGGTTTGGGCCGGCGGCATCGCGTTTCAATTGGGCCTGGTTGGCCGAGAAACACGGCGTCACACCCAAAGGTGAAATTGAAGCCGCAAAGTTTCAGGGAGACGCCGCGTGGTTTAAGCGTCTGGATCGCAACAAAGATGGCAAAATCGTTGCCGAAGACCTGGACTGGTCCGATCGCAACTTCTGGGTCCAGAACGCCTCCCTGGTCAATCGCCTGTTCCGCAAAGCGGATCCGAATGGCGATGGTGCGCTGACACGTGACGAGTGGATCGCATTTTACGACGCCACCGCTCAAGGCCAGAAATCACTGAGTTCCGAAGATCTGCGAGAAGCCTGGTTGACGGGAATGGGTTCGAATTTCCTGCCGGGCGATGCCCCCACAAAAGAGATTCTGCTGAATGGTTTATTCTCGGGCGAAGTTGGATCGCTGCAGGAAGGGCCGGCATTGAACGCACCCGCTCCAGACTTCACGCTGAAGACACAAGATGGCGAACGGACAATCAAACTGTCCGAAGTCATCGGGAAAAAACCAGTCGTGCTGATGTTCGGCAACTTTACCTGCGGCCCCTTCCGTTCGATTTCTCCAGGCGTCGAAACGGTTCATGAACGTTTCAAAGACGAAGCTGTCTTCATCGGAGTCTATGTTCGTGAAGCACATCCTACCGACGGTTGGAAGATGGAATCCAACGCCAAAGTCGGCGTGGCGGTGGCTCAACCTAAGACCTACGACGAGCGCAAGGCTGTCGCTCAGCAATGCAACCAGCTTCTGAAGCTGAAAATGCCGCTGCTGGTCGATGACATCAATGATTCGACCGGAAACGCATACAGCGGCATGCCCGCTCGATTGTACGTGATCGATACTGACGGTCGTGTGGCGTACAAGGGTGGGCGCGGCCCCTTCGGCTTCAAGCCAGGTGAGATGGAGCAGGCGCTGGTCATGACTCTGCTGGAAGCGTCCACGTCAAAGACCGCTTCACAAACGTCGGCAAAGTGAAGGCAAACCAATTGCATTCACACGAGTTCATCGTTTCTGAAGATCGGGTTTGAATACTATGGAAAGGCCCTCATGCAAGTCCGCCTCCTTACTTCTTCACTTTGGGTGACTGGATTAATGATCAGTTCCATGGCCGCTGTTTCGATTGCCAACGATGGCCCTCGTTTCCCAATGCTCTCGAATAGCGAAGCATGGCAGAAGCTGCCAGCTGCCGATAAGGGAAGCGATCAGCCGTTGCCGACGTGGGCGCGAATGTTGGCTGCCGAGCTACCACGAACAACGGCCGCGTTTCTGGAACTTGATCTGGCGCAGCGCACCAAAAGTCCCGTGGCACCAGAACTTCGCGCCGGGATGCGCTGGGTCGCTGCGCATGCGAACCGGTGTGTGTATTCCGAAGCGACTGCTGCCGCTGATGCTGCGCGGGCGGGAACCAGCACGACCAGAATTGATGGACTGAAGTCTGCGGACTACCAGGGCTGGTCCAAAGACGAACAGGCGGCGCTGGCGTTCGCTCGCAAGATGAGCGTCGATTCCGATTCGGTGACCGACGAGGAATTTGCTCTGCTCGTCATACTGTTCGGCGACAAGCAGGCCGCGTCTATGGTCCTGATGATGGCCTACGCCAACTTCCAGGATCGATTCCTGCTGGCCATCGGAGCACCGCTGGAAGCGGATGGCCCATTGCCACCCGCCGATGTCGACTTCAGCCCCGAGTCGTTCGTCATCAAGACAACTCCGCCACCTCCATTGAAGAAAGCAACTCTTCCGAAGCCAACGGGTCAGGACCAGATTCCGGACGATCCCGAATGGGCCGCCACCAGCTATGACGTGCTGCAGGAAAGACTGGAGTCTCAGCGAACCAAGCCAACACGATTGCCGGTTCCCACCTGGGATCAGGTCGCTCGCAACCTCCCCGCCGGCTTGATCTCGCGACCTAGCGACATCGTCTGGTATCGCATTGTCTTCGGGTACGCACCCGAACTGGCAGTTCCCTTCGAAGTCTTTATGCGTACGGCTGGAGCCGAAACAAGTTCGAAGTGGGATCGTATCTTCGGACAAAGTCTGTTCTGGGTGACGACGCGCGCCGTGAAGTGCCCGTACTGTATGGGTCACTGCGAAATGAATTGGGAAGTTGCCGGTTTGACCGCTCCAGAGATTGCCGAGCGAAGCCGCTTACTCGCCGGTGACGATTGGTCGAGCTTCGCTCCAGCCGATCAACACGCCTTCGCCTTTGCCCGAAAGCTGACGAGTGCTCCCTGGTCAGTGTCCGGTGCCGACGCCGAGCAACTCAAAGGTGATTTCGGTCCCGATCGGGCGATGATCGTGATGCTGAACGCCAGCCGCTATCACTACATGACCCGCATCTCGAACGGCTTCCAACTGACACTGGAACGTGACAATGTGTTTTACGACTACTACAACGTGAAGTCGCCGGAAGTCGTAGCAGCGTCGGCCGAAGATTCGGCAATCGTCCCCTTGTTGAGTGTCGAGGAATGCTGGAAACGGATGCCCGCGACCGTCTCAGGCGGTGGACAGACATTGCCGAACTGGGCCCGAAGCGTGGCGGGCTTCCTGCCGCGAACCGCCGCGGCGATGTTGCAGCTTGATCATGCCCAGCGGACCAAGAGTCCACTTGATCCCATCCTGCGTGCCAAGATGCGTTGGGTCATCGGCAAGGCCAATCGATGTCTTTACTCGCAAGCGTACGCTGTCGCCGATCTGAAGCGGGCGGGCTTGGACGTGGATGCGGTTCGCAAGTTTACGACAGATGATTCTTCGTGGGCAGAGGCTGATCGAGAGCCTCTCGAGTTTGCGAGACTGTTAACGCTCGCAGCCCCGACGATTCGCGATGAGATGTTTGAACGACTGAAAGCTCGGTTCGGGGACAAGCAAGTCGCGGCCATGGTGCTGTTGGCAGCCTACGGCAACTTCCAGGATCGCCTGGTCCTGGGGCTGAAGTTACCGATTGAGGTTGGCGGTCCATTGCCACCCCTGGCCGTTCAATTTGCCGACGACGCGTTTCAAGTCGCACCCCTCTTCCCGCCTCAGGCCGCACCAGTGGCCCTGAAATCGTCGGGTCAGGATGTCATCGAAGATGATCCCGCCTGGTCTGCCATCTCGTACGACCAGTTGCAGACTCGATTGGAGCAACAGCGCAGTCGCAAGCCGCGTCTACCGGTCCCTACGTGGGACGAAGTGAAACAGAAGCTTCCCCCCGCGATGGCCGCGCGCCCGACTCGAATCATCTGGAATCTCGTCTGTTCGGGCTATGTTCCCGAGTTGGCTGTTCCCTGGAGCATCGCCACACGAACCATGTGGTCTGAAACAAAGCCGGACCGCGTCCTCGAGGAAAGTCTGTTCTGGATTCAAACACGAGCGATTCAATGCAACTACTGCATGGGACACTGCGAGATGCTGCTGGAAGTTGCGGGACTGGATCAGAAAGGTATTGCCGAGCGAACAAGGCTGCTGGCTGGCTCCGATTGGTCTGCGTTTCCACCCGAAGAGCAGCGTGCTTTTGCGTACGCTCGCAAACTCAGTCAAACGCCTTGGGAGCTCACGGCAGCGGATTACAAATCACTCGAATCCGATTTCGGTCCCGACAAAGCCATGGCCACCTTCTGGTGGCTCTGCCGAGGTCTCTACATGACCCGCGTCTCAGATGGTTTTCAGCTTCCACTGGAACGAGAAAATGTGTTCGCCAGTCCATCGGTGAAAAAAACGGGTACAGACAAGTAGCAATTCATCCAAGGATCGCACCGTGTCAAACTCGAAGCTCTCGCGTCTTAAATTACTATTGATTGTCGGATCTCTTGCCGTAGCGGTGGGGATAGGAATCGCATTCATCAAATGGCAGCCGCGTCGCGTCGAGAGAAAGCCGGTCGTCATCCGGTATGAACCTCAACAGGGTCTGGACACCACCGGATATGAGATCATCCACAACACCGTTCCTCGGTGGGGGAATTACACGACTCTTGAGGATATCAAAGCAATTTGGGACGGCGCTGCTCAACGTGCGATCGATGCCACAGATCAACAGCTGGCCAAAGTGGGTGAATCAGACCAGCAAGTGAATTCACTGCTGTATCAAAAGGGAGCTCTCTTAAACTACGAAGGACGCGCCAAGGAAGCGTATCAGGTTTTCGTAGAACTTCGATCGCGTCTCGAAGCAGACAGCATCGCAGCCCGGGAGAGCCTCTACAGCGTCATCTATTTGCAGGGTATCACGGCATTGCGTCGCGGTGAAAACGAAAACTGCATCATGTGCCGCGGAGAAAGCTCTTGCATTCTCCCGATCTCACCGGCGGCCAGACATCTTAACCCTGCGGGTTCGCGCCTGGCGATCCAACATTTCACGGAGTACCTCGATAAATTCCCCGGTGACGCTGGCGCTATGTGGCTGCTGAACGTGGCGCACATGACTTTGGGTGAATATCCCGATCGGGTTGATCCCCGATACCTGATTTCATTGGATCAATTTACAAAATCCGAATTCGACATCGGCAAGTTTCGAGATCTGGGCCATCTGGCCGGAGTGAATCAATTCACTCAGGCCGGGGGAGCCATCATGGAGGATTTCGACAACGATGGCCTGCTGGACATTGTCATCACCACGTTCGATCCAACGACACAGATGTCGTTTCTGAAGAACTCGGGTGACGGCACATTTGAAGATCGCACCCCCGGTGCCGGGATGGATGGCCAGTATGGAGGTCTGAATTGCGTGCAGACCGACTTCAACAATGACGGGTACGCCGACATCTTCGTGATGCGTGGGGCATGGCTGATCAGTCCCGTGCGACCCACACTCTTGCGCAACAACCAGGATGGAACTTTCAAAGATGTCACGGTGGAAGCGGGATTCGCACGCCCAGTCAATTCGATCGCGGCTTCGTGGGCTGACTATGACAACGACGGATGGTTGGATGTCTTCATCTGCTGTGAGAAGCAGCCGAACGAGCTGTTTCGCAATCTCGGTAACGGAACGTTCGAGCCGGTCCTCGACAAGTGTGGAATGCGGCTGCGACGCTCCATCTGCAAAGGCGCTGCATGGATCGACTACGACAACGACGGCTTCCCGGATCTTTTTGTGAATTACCTCACTGGCCCGGGGGCACAGTTGTTTCACAACAATCGAGATGGAACCTTCCAGGATGCGACGATTGCCATGAAGATCGACGGACCGACGTCTGGTTTTTCGTGCTGGGCCTGGGACTATGACAACGATGGCTGGCAAGACATTTTCGCCACGTGTTACGACAGAACGATCGGAGATGTAGTGCGTGGCCTAACGGGTCAACCACATGAACGAATGTCGAATCGACTTTATCGAAATATTGAAGGCAAGCGATTCAAAGATGTGACGCGGGAAGCAGGTCTCGACCTGGTCTTTGTCACGATGGGAAGCAACTTCGCCGATTTTGACAACGACGGTTTTCTCGACATGTACCTGGGAACTGGTGAACCGAGCTATGCGGCGCTGATTCCCAACCGCATGCTGAAGAATGTCGCCGGTCGCCGATTTGCCGACATTACCGCCACTTCAGGGACGGGATCGCTGCAAAAAGGACATGGTGTCGCCTGTGGGGACTGGGATCGCGATGGAGACATCGACCTGTATCTCGAAATGGGTGGTGCGGTCCCTGGCGACAAATACCACAACATTCTCTTCCAGAACCCAGGGCAGAAGAATCATTCCTTGACCGTGAAATTGATCGGCCAAAAGTCAAACCGGGCCGCAATTGGCGCGCGAATCAAGATCGTGACCGCAGGAGACGAGCCGCAAACTTTCTATCGACATGTTTCGACGGGAAGCAGCTTTGGTGCGAACCCGCTACAACAAACGATCGGTGTCGGTCCGGCCGACCGGATTGCCACCCTGGAGATTCATTGGCCCACCAGTGGGACCGATCAGGTCTTTCACGATATTGCCGTGAACCAGGCGATCTCGATCACCGAGTTTGCCGAAGACTATGAACGCCTCGACTGGACTCCCATCAAACTCGATGAGTCGAAGGCCGGCAAGACGATGTCAGCGAGAAAATAGGGCAGTCAGAGCCGACGAATCCCCGATCACTCAGCTCTTCGTCAGCGCGGACTTCCGCTCGGGTTTGCGATCGTCGCAGAGCGGCGGGCTGCCGGTGGGTTCGGCCAGGATCTCGGCGAGCGTCGTGTTGCGGAACGCCGCTTCCACAGAGGCCATCGCGTCGTCCATGCGGCGATGGAGCGGACACAGATTCTTGCCGTGCGACTTCAGCCCCAATGGACATGTCGTAATTCGTTGAATCGGTTCGACCGCGTTGACCACTTCCAGGATCGTCAGTTCGGCCGCTGGCCGCAGCAGCGTGACACCACCCCCGATGCCGCGCTGAGTTCGCACGATCTCGCAGCGACTTAGGTTCTGCAGCACCTTGGACAGATACGGCTTGGGCACCTGCGTCTTTTCCGCGATCTGCTCGGTCGTACAGGCCTCCGGCGATTTGTCGGCGAGAAAGACAATCGCTCTCAGTGCATATTCGACAGTTTGAGAAAACATGCCGCCCCTCAATCCCATTCAGCCGGATATTGACATCGTGTACTGACGCCAGTACAGTTAAAGTGGATGTAGTTATCCAATTTTGCGCGATGCGTGTGAGTACGTCAACTCGCAAGAGACGCGCCGTGAGGCGTAAGACCTACTTTCTTGAGATGTCGGAAATGTTAACTGGTCTGTTTCGATCGACGCATTTTCTCGGAATGGCGCTCGCTATTCTACCGGGCCTCAGTTTGAACTCCATCGAACTGCATGCGCAGGACTTCGAGCGTGAGCCGATCAACTATGCCAGCGCGACGCCAGACAATGCGATCTCGCGACTGCAGACTCGACTAGATGCAGGAACGTCGCAACTGAAGTTTGCCGAGGGTCAGGGCTATCTGAAGTCATTGCTGGCCGAACTGCAGATCCCGGTTTCATCGCAGACGCTGGTCTTCTCGAAAACAAGTCTGCAACGGCACCGCATCACCCCGAGAACTCCTCGAGCCATCTACTTCAACGACGACACCTATGTCGGTTTCTGTCAGAACGGTGATGTGCTGGAATTGTCGGTGGCTGACCCGCAACTCGGAGCGGTGTTTTACACACTCGACCAGGACGCAACGCTCAAACCGCACCTGGCCAGGAAAGTCGACAATTGCCTGCTGTGTCATGGCACCGGGCACACCCGGGGCGTTCCGGGGCACTTCATCCGGTCGGTCTACACAGACAGCGTTGGCTTCCCCGTGCTGGCAATGGGAACGCATCGCATCGACCACAGTAGTCCAATTTCAAATCGCTGGGGTGGCTGGTACGTGACGGGGACTCATGGTGATCAGGAACACCGTGGCAACCTGATCGTCAGTGGTAAGCAGGAACGCGAACCCGTCGATAATGCCGCCGGACAGAATGTCACCGACCTCAACTCCAGATTCAAGACCTCGGCGTATCTCTCGCCACATAGCGACTTGATTGCGCTCATGGTCCTGGAACATCAAACCGAAGCTCACAACCTGCTGACACGCGCCAGCTTTCAGGCTCGCGAAGCCCTGTACTCCGAAGCGAAGCTCAACAAGGAACTGGGCGAACCAGTGGGGCATCGCTGGGACAGCACCAACACTCGAATCAAAAGTTCCTGCGAGGCGCTGGTCAAATACATGCTGTTCTGCGAGGAAGCGCCGCTGACCAGTCCATTTCAAGGGACATCCACGTTCGCCGCCGACTTCGTCGAACTTGGGCCACGCGATCCTGCCAGCCGTTCGCTGCGCGACTTCGACCTGCAGCGTCGATTGTTCAAGTATCCGTGCAGCTACTTAATCTATTCGCGCTCTTTCGACGAACTTCCGAACGAATCCAAGTCGCTGGTCTATCGACGCCTGTGGGAAGTCCTCAGCGGGACTGATCAGACGAAGACGTTTGCCCATCTCACGGAAACGGACCGTAAGGCGATTCGCGAGATACTCATTGCCACAAAACCCGGCCTACCCGACTACTGGCAGAACGATCAGCGATGATATTCGCTATCGAGCGGCCGCTGTCGGTGTCGACTTCGCTCGATCCATGCGAATCGTCGCGGGCTCTTCCAGCCACGCCTTGATCGTTCCGGCAATCGCGTGCAGATCATTCAAATCCCCGGCCGCGCCACTTCCGGAAGCGAGTGCCCCTGCCGTTGCGGGTGGCGCTGTCTTGCTGCGAATGGACATCACGCCGATGGCCAGCAATGCCAATGCGGCGATCCCCAGCGAAGAAGCCTTGGCCACGGTTCCATAGCTCTGCCAGTTCTGCACCGCCAGCAGTTGTTGATCCAGCGCCTTCTCGGCCGGTGATTCGATTGGCTTGCCGATGCCGACTTCAATCTTGTCGCGGCCCTCTTTGAATCCCACCGCTTGCTTCACCAGCGATTCCGCTTTCTCGGGCGTGATCCCCAGTGATTCTTCCAGTGTCATTTCATCGACCGGGATCGGAGGGATCAGCATCACTGCGACCGTCAACCGATTGATGGTTTCCTGCTGCTCTTCCAGTATCCGACCGTTGCGCGAAACCAGATATTGGCTGTCAATGACTTCCTCATTCGCGGACGGTCCGGTAACCGGAGGTCCGACCGGGACCCCGGGTGGCAGATTGCTGGCTGTTCCTGCCGGTCCGCGCGGTCCGCCGGCCGCGGTCGTTTTCGACGATTGCACCGATTCGTGAACCACCACTTTGCCGTCGGGATCAAACTTCTCGCTGTTCTCTTTGACGTGCCGAAAACTCATGTCCAGCGTCACGCGCACAACCGCACGATCGGGTCCGAGCACCTTGTTCATGACTTCCTGAGCCTTCTCGGCCAGATGCGTTTCCACTTCTAACTGATGAGCCAGTTGATCCGACGACGCCTGTCCCTGAGTCGATCGCTTCTTCTCTGACAGCATTCGCCCTTCGGTATCCAGGATCGTAACGTTGTCGCTGGTCAACCCCTTCACGCTGGCAGCCACCAGTGCCACCATGCCGTGAACGGCGGGACGGCTGAGCGACGCACCAGGCCGCATTTTCAAGACCACGCTCGCCGTGACCGGTTTTTCGTCGCGAACGAAGGGATTCGAATCAGGTTGCACGATGTGGACTCGAGCATGAGCCACGGAATCGAGCGTCATGATTGTCCGAGCCAACTCACCCTGCAGAGCACGCGAGTAATTCACGTCCTGAATGAACGGCGTCGCTCCCATCGGAAGCGAATCGATGATCTCAAATCCCTTCTCGTTCCCCTTCAGCAGTCCAGCAACGGCCAGATTCATGCGGGTCTTCTGCACCCCTTCTGCCGGAACCAGGATCGTGGTTCCATCCGAAGAGAGCTTATAGGTGACCCGATCTGCATCGAGCTTATGAGTGATCGCGGCCGCCTCTTCCATCGGTAAACCCGAATAGAGCACGGCGTAACTGGTCTGGCTGGACCAGAACCCAACACCAGCTACGATCAACACCAGGACCGCGGTCGCGCCACCCAGCACCAGGCGGCCCAGGAAGCTCTGGCGATTCCAGAGTTGTTGGATTTGTTGCAGGAACGGATTCATATCGGCCCGAAAATTCACGCAATAGCGACGGCGCAGCCCGATGGCAGAAGCGCACAACACCCATTATCAACTCTATCGGTCCGGAAGGCTGTGACGGTTAATGCAATTAATCCGGCACTCCATCGCAGTCGATCAATCGGCAGAAGTCGCCGGATTTGATGGCGTTGATGGTCTTGGTCCTGGTAGGGACGCCAGAAGAATTCGATGACGGTTCCCGCTCTACACAAAGAGGCGATGGCTATCTGGAGCCAACTGCTATTGGGCTTTGAAGCAATACAGATGCTGCTGCCCTCTTAGGAAAAGCTCATCCCCCACAATCGCGGGCGACGCATCGATCAAGTCGTCCAGAAGATTCGTCGCCAGGATCTCAACTGTTGTCGATCGCTTCAGCACGACAGTGGTTCCATCGCGCCCGACGAAGTACATCCGATCGGCCGCACCGACGGGTGACGCATAGATGTTCGAGATCCCCTGCAATCGCGTCGTTTCCAGGACCGGCTTGCCCGTCTTCGCGTCCAGGCCTGTCAGGATGCCATTGTTGAACTTGTTGAAGAACAGCAGGTCGCCATATAGCAGTGGCGAGGGAACGTACGGCGTATCGCGATCAAACTGCCAGGTAATCTTGTCGGTCCCGCTGAGATCACCCATCGAATCGAGCGGGATCGACATCGCGATGCTCCCTTTGTAGCCGCTCATGCAGATCACATTCTGACCCACCAGCACGGGCGACGGAGTCACATTGGTCACCTGCCCCGCACACTCCCACAGCAGTTTGCCAGTGGACAGCTCATAGCTCCGAACCTTGCGGGTGGCATTGGTCACGACCTGAGTGATGCCGCCGTGATCCACGATCAGCGGCGTCGCCCAGGCACTCACTTCTTCACGCGGGGCCTGCCAACGAATCTGGCCCGTTTTGGTATCAACCGCCAGGATCCTGGCGGTTGTTTCATTGTCGCGATTCAGGATGACCACATCGCCATGCGCGACAGGCGAACTCGCTTCGCCGAAACTCAGTCGAGTCGACACATTGTCCAGCTTCAATTTCCACTTGAGATCACCGTCCAGGTCATAGCAGTAGAACCCGCGCGAGCCGAACGAAACATACAGCAGCTTTCCATCTGTGAAGGGCGAGGCCGACGCATGGCTGTTGTCGCCGTGATGACCTTCATTGGGTAATTCTTCGACAGCCGTTTTTTTCCAGATCACTTTGCCTGTCTGCCGATCCAGACAGAGCACAACAAATTGGAACAGCGTATCGGGAAACTTGATCCCGAACGGTCGCTCAGGCTGAGCCTCGGCCTTGGCCGCCCCTTCGACCACCTTGCCGGTGTTAATCGCCGTCGTCACGAAGATGCGATCGCCCCAGATAATCGGGGACGACTTTCCCTGGCCAGGGATTTCGACTTTCCATTTGACGTTCTTCGTCTGGCTCCACTCAATCGGCGGATTACCGCGGGGGGCGACACCAGTCGCTTCGGGCCCGCGCCACTGATGCCAGTTCTGCTGACGTTGAGATTCAAATTCGCCAGCAATCGCCCCGCGGCCAGCGGTCAAGACCACGCTCAGAGCAGTCACGATAAACAATGCGTATCGCATCCAGCAGTCTCCAGAAAACGTCCCTGTCTCCAACGGTTGATCCGATGATTGATGCGTGGCCCGGTCAACATCGGTCATGATTCTAGCACGGCGAAGCAGACGCTTGCACCACGACAACAGCCGTGATTTTTTGTGGGATGGGCTTCCAGCCCGTCGCCTTCGTTTTGGACTTTGGCTCAAGCTTTCGCCTTCGCAGCACATTGCACTCGGCGAAGAATGAGGGGCTTCCAACGCGGG
>CBIHQO010000031.1:0-17910 GCA_966211735.1 uncultured Schlesneria sp. | reverse complement strand
CGAAGGAGAAGGTGAAGACGTCGGTGATCGAGCTGAACAGCGGGTTGACTGACAGACGGACGTATCGGCGATCCGAGGACACCACCGCGGTGACCGACAAGGTGATCCCTTCGTTGACGGTCGTGATCACAGGCTGGAAGCCCGTGGACGCGAAACCGACAGTCGGGATCAAGCTGGTCACGAACGGACGAGCCTTCGAATCTGTCACTGTACCGGTCTG
Organism: uncultured Schlesneria sp.; assembly: GCA_966211735.1. Taxonomy (GTDB): domain Bacteria; phylum Planctomycetota; class Planctomycetia; order Planctomycetales; family Planctomycetaceae; genus Schlesneria. The sequence continues at coordinate 17,690 of CBIHQO010000031.1, read as the reverse complement.
ACCGTTGAACACAGTCACTTTCGGAGCAAACATCAGGTTGTTGCGTTGATCACCCTGGGCAGCCTGGATGAAGAAGAACGCTTCGATGTCGCTCAGGATGGCCAAGCCCATTTCCATACCGGCTTGTGGGTTGTAGTTACCGAAGGTGGGAACACCAACCTGGAACGAACCCTGTTGGAATGGAACACTCAGGTCTGAGCTGAACTGATTCGGCTGGCTCAAACCAACAACCGATGGATTACTAGGATTGTTGAACAGGTTCAACGTGGGTCCGGCACCGAACAATGGTGTGCTGGCTGCACCACCTTGTTGGGCTGCACCCTGTTGGGCTACCCCTCCCGCCTGGGCTGCACCGGCCTGAGCCGCACCCGCTTGAGCCGCTCCTGCCTGGGCCGCACCGCCGACACCGACCTGACCACCCGCCACAGACGTTAGTGCGGACTGACCGAACTGAGGCAGATTGACCGAGCCGAATGTCTGCAGTGGCAGACCCGTGTTGTCGACTTGAGGACGACCGGTCGTTGGCGACAGGTTGAAGTCGAAGTCGATACCAATTCGTTCGAAGAATCGATCGCTGACCGTGACGAAGCGAACTTCGATCGTCACCTGCAGGTCTTGCAGACGACGCAGTTGGTCCAGCAGGTCGGTGATTTCTTCGTGAATCTTCTGAGTCTGGCGGATGACCAGGCTCAACGTCGTTTCGTTGGAGCGAACCGAAGCAGGTCCACCAACCTGGTCCCATGTATCCGGAGCGATCGTCGAGACGATCAGTTCGGTCAAGGCACCAAAGTCTGGGTCCATGTTCTGTCCGCGTTCACGACGGCCGGGGGTGCTTGGATCGAAGGAACCAGATTGATTCTGGGCGACTTGTCCAAATCCTTGTCCGTTCGCCGGGACGCTCATCTGCGCACCACCGAAGGCGGTGGGGTTCACGTTACTGAAGGGATCAGCCATCTGATTGGTGGGATCTGGGATCGGCACGACGAGGTCGGCGACTGAGTACACCACCACGGACAGTTCGCCCTGTTGACGCATGCGGCTGGTGATCTTCAACACTTCGTTGTCGATCATGTAGCCCAGGTTGTAGCGACCAAGGATCAGGTTCAAGGCACTCTTCACCTGGATACCGTCGACATCGATTGACACCAGGCTGTTCGTAGTTGCAGCTTCTTCTTCCATCCCCTGAGTGTCCAGGTGGATGTTGATTTCAGCAATCGCCTGGATCTTCTTGATCACGTCGCCCAGGGGAACCTGGTCTTCGTGCAGCGAGATTCGCTTACTCAAGCTCTCTTCGATCCTCAGCTCTTCCGGACCACGCTTGCGATTGTCAGCGCGGTACTTGCCTTTGCGTCGCTTCGTGATGTCGCTCCAGTCATCACCAAAGTCCATCGGCTTTTTGTCACCGACGTTGACGATCACAGCTTGTTCGACATCATCCAATTGCTTCCAGAACGATTCTTCCTTGTCGAGTTGCAGCTTGTCGTTGCTTCCCTTGCGGCGAGCGAATCGAGCCTTCCAGAACAGCGCTTCTGCAGTGCCGTCTTTCGGGTTCATTTCTTTCACCTTCTTGGCAACGATTTCCGCTTCAGAGAATCGCTGTTGCTTGTAGAGGTCGTTGAACTCCTCGATCATCTTGGCCTGATCTTGTTCGATCCGGACCTTCGTCGCGACGGAGTTCTCCATCTGACGGATGACTTCATCGTTACGTTGCTTGTTTTCCAGATTTGGCTTCTGACGGACAATTTCGGACTGCATCCCGGAACGTGCCTTGGTCAACTGCTTCATCAGATTGGAGGTGGATTCGGCTGGCAAATCCGTGCCTTCGATCTTGGCCATCGTCTGGTCGATCAGGCTCAACGCCGCCTCTGGATCTTTTTCCTTCAGCTTTTCGGCCTTGAAGAGTGCATTCAACGTGTCGCTGCGAACTCGATCAATGCGAACCATTTGTTCTTGTTGAGCAGCATCCAGTGGAGCTGGCTGTGCTTCGTCCGAGTTGAATCCTGGTTCCGAATCGGCGACCTGGCCGTTCGTCAACTGGATCTTCGATCGGCTTGATCGTGGGGCCAGCTCTCGCAAGTAGTCTTGCAGACGCTGAGCCTTCACGTGGTCCAACTTCTGACCGGTCTGGTGAGCAGCCAGGAAGTTGGCATAAGCCGCTTTCTGGTTGTGACGGTTCAGTTCCCGCATCCCGCGTTCGTACAGTTCGTTCGCGGAACCTGAAGGACTGATTTCGCTGATCGAATCGGCCTGAGTCACCGCAAAGTTACGACCAGGTTGTTCGTCCGATGCAGCGAATGGGTTGTCGTTAGCGTCGAATCCGCTGGCAGTTTCAACGCGGGCCTTGCGTGGATTACGCGAGGCCACATTGGCACTACCCACCTTCTCGGCCAGGTCGGACAGCACCAGGTCGGGACGATCGGCGAAGACCGGGAACGTCACATTCATCTGCTCAGCTTCTTCAGCCTTGGCACGAGCTTCATCGTAACGTCCGGCGGTCATCAACTGACGAGCTTGACGCAGCATCTCGATCGCCTCTGTCTGAGCGGGCGACAGATTCTGTCGAGCGACAGCCGAGTTGACGTTGGCTGGTTCGGTCGGGGCCTTCTCACTGACAGGCGTTCCCGGAGTCGCCGGACCACGCTTGGCGGTACGGGCAACGTCGGTCAGAACCAGGTCTGGACGATCATCAAACAGATCGTACGAGGCCTTCAAACGTTCCGCTTCGATCGCCAACTGGCGAGCTTCGTCGAGACGTTCTTCCTGCAGAGCTTGTCGAGCCTTCGCGAGCAAGGCCAGAGCTTTTGGTTTCGCTGGTGATGCGGCGTCGCTGTTGGGATTGCGTGCTGGATTTGGGGTCGCAGCAATTCCTTCAGCAGCGCGACGGGCCGCGATTTCGTTCATCACGACTTCGGGCATGTCTTCAAACAGCTTGTAAGCGACATTCATCTCGGCCGCTTGTTCAACCTTGGCCTGAGCAGCATCCAGGTTGCCATTGGCGATGTCCTGGCGTGCCATTTCGAGCAATCGGTTGGCTTGCTGCTTCTTGGCATCGGCAGGCTTGGCGTTTCCGCGAGCAGCACCATCCTGAGCGGCAACTTCTTGCGAAGCGGCCTTCTTGGGTTGTGTGGCGTTGGCAAACGTTTGCGTGCTGGTTGCGCGATCGATGTCGTTCAGAACAAGTTCCGGACGATCGTCGAAGACGTCGAAGGTAACATCGAGTTCGTCAGCAGCCAGAGCCCGGCGACGTGCTTCGTCATAGTGTCCTGCCTTGAAGTCCTTACGGGCTTGAACGATTAATGCAACAGCTTGTTCCCGCGGTGACAACTGCTGACCGGAGGAAGTCGCATGTTGGACCGGGTTCTCTTCCAGAGTCTCTTCGGCTCCGGTTTGTTGAATCATGGTGCGGTGCGGTTTCGCATTGCTCCCTACCGACGCGTCGTCAGTCGCCCAGTCGGGAACTGCGGCTGCAGCCGTGACGGCTGCTCCGGCCGGCGTTTGCATCCGGGCCAGGAAATCCGCAGGACTTTCGTTCTTAGCGAACTTCATCTGCGAGTCCTTGGCGATTTGATTCGCCAAATTCGCCATGTCGCGGGCCTGCTTACGATCGCCCCTCTTAAGAGGGGCTTGCGCCTGACTCATCAGGTTGTCGACACGATGCCGGGTGGCGTCTGCCATTCGGTTCGGTGTTGCCGGAGAACCAGAACTCGGCGGAGCACTGGACTTGGCAGGAGTGTCTTCTCCCCAGGGTTCCGATTGAGCTCGCACTGTGCGAGTTTCGGCGACATCCTGCAATCGGGTGCGAGCCCGAGCCAGGTATTCGTCGGCAGTGCGACGTTCTGTTCCGGTCAAACCGGAAGTCGCAGCCGAAGCCGCGTCGAGGTGCTGGACCGCATCGCGGTACTTCCCTCGCAGATACATCTCTTTACCGAGTTTGTAGTGTTCGCGTGGTGACAGACGTCCTCCCGCGTGAACACGATCCTCGCCACCCTTCAGCGTGTGATCCGAATGCTGAAGATTGGTCATTCGCAGCGCGATGATGACCAGGCACGTGCAACCGATGAGCCCAATAATCCTACCCAAGGTAGATTCCTCCTACAGGTCTGGCGTTGACGATGCGTCGACCTTTGTTTCCGGCGGAATGACGCTCATCCTTGAGCGGCAGGCCGTCGTCTTTTCACACAAAAATATTGGATTCGGTAGCCGGAAACCGGCACCGGAATTCCCAGAGCAGGGAGCGAACGAAATGTCTTTGAAAGGGAGCGGAGAACCTTCGCAGTCATAGTGAATAGCTGAAGAAAGGGTCAATACGATTCCTTCCGCTTTCCATCGCAAATTCTTTCCGTTTTTTGATCCGTGCGCCGGCTTCGGCAGCAACTGCCGCGCGACCGATTTCAGCCTCGTTTCCAACCCGAATTCCGGCAGTTCTCGCCGTCGTCGGACCACATAAGACACCAACACGGCGACTCGTTTTGGCGTATAATGGGTGGCATCCACTGGATTGCATCCGGTCGCTGCCCCAGTCCTGCCGATGGCCACCTGCCCGACAGAACCGACCGCATCGACCGCCGCGAAGACGTATCCTTATTGGAAGTAAATAGTTGTGTCTCGACATTAAGCTTGGATACGTGGAGAAAAGCAGATCGAAACCAAGATCGGCTGGACTTCTCTGATTCGGCTTAGCAACATATCTCTTAGACAGTGTTTTGAACGTAAGGGTGGCGAGTATGTCTGTCGTGGAAGCAGCGAGACACGAATCTGTGGCGAATCAGGCCTACGAAGGACAGGAATTCCTGTACCGCCCGATTCCGATGTTGATCCCGATCAGCATGGGGTTCGTGTTCCTGTCGCTGACGTCCGCCATGATTCCGGAACTCCTGGTGATTCCTGTCATTGGGATCATTCTGGCAGCATTGGCTTTACGACAAATCAGCCACAGCCAAGGGAATCTGAGCGGTCGCTGGATGGCGATTGGCAGCATCGCCGCTCAAGCCGTGATTGGGATCTCGTTCGCCGCCATGCATGCTTACAGCTTTGCGACGGAAGTCCCGCCCGGCTTTGAACGAATCAACTTCACGGCCGATATCGCCAAGAAGGGATTCGTGAGCGAAGCAGGGATGACCGGCCTGCATCCCGATGTGCAAAAGCTGATTGGCCAAAAGGTTATGATCAAAGGATACATGTATCCTTCCAAGACCATGGATGGAATCAAGCAGTTCGTCCTGTGCAAAGATAACGATCAATGCTGTTTTGGTGGGCAACCCAAAACGACCGATATGATTCTGGTCCGGATGAACGGCGACAACGCGGCCTATTACAAAACGGGGCTGGTTGCCGTGGCAGGGGTCTTCCACGCCCAGCGAGCTGTTGATGAATCGGGATTGGAACCCGTTTATCAACTGGAATGCGATGTCTTCGGACCCGCGAAAACCTGGTATTGATCGATGGATCGAGTGAGGGCTGTAATGCGGTTAACTGACTGGTCCCTTCGCATTGCCCTCCCGGGGTTCACGGCGCTCGCATTGGCGGGATGCACCAACCCCAACCTTGGCGACTACCGCCCGGTGAATCAGGTTCAATCCGGGTCGCACCCAGATATTGAGGCGAATGCGGACTCAGGTCACGCTTCGATCTCAGCAAGCGACGATCGACCGTCCAATGTCGACGAGGAAGCCATCCCCGTATCGGCCTTGGGGCCCGTCAATGTGATCGATGGCGCCGGCGTGGCGAACCTGATGAAGGTCGTCCCGAACGATTCCGCAGTCGCTTCGACCAACCCCATTCAGCCTGCTTCTGCGACCAGTGCCACACCCACGGGCAAGCACACCTTTGAATTGCTGGTGCCCGAAAAGTCGTTTCAACGCGATGCCTCGTCCAAGGCCCTGCGAGTCTCCTACGACGACCTCGACCTGCTGAAGGTCATCAATCTGGAACCCGTGCCCGAGAACGCTGTCGAACTGATGCCTGCCTGGCTCCAGCAGTTGTCAGGACAACGGATCCGCATTCGCGGCTTTATGTTCCCGACATTCGAAGCCGAAGGGATCGAGCGATTCGTCCTGGCCCGCGACAACCAGATCTGCTGCTTCGGCCGCGATCCCAAGGTCTATGACCTGGTCCAAGTCGACATGAAACACGGCAAGACGACGAACTACATCCCCGCCACGCGAGCCTTCGACGTGATCGGCAAGTTCAAGATCGAGATGGATAGCATCGACGGCAAGCCATTCGGCCTGTACTACATCGAAGACGCCGAAATCATCGACCGCTAGGAATTGAACCACGGAATACACTGAACACACGAAAAAGAGCGGAGCCAAGCCTTCTTCTTCGTGTGCGATCGTGAGATTCGTGGTCCTCTCTTCTTGATTCAAGAATAGACCACGAATCGCACGAATCTCTGCGCATGGAAACGCTGATTCAGTTATTTTCCTTTTCCGTGCGTTCACTGTATTCCGTGGTGAGATCTCTTCTTTCGAATCGCTACCAACAAAAAAACGCGACCGGATTTCTCGGGTCGCGTTCTTAGTTTTGATCAGCTAATCCGCTGACTATTTCGCGGCGTCCCACCACCAGCGGCCGGCTGGCAGTTCGGGAGCTTTGCCTGTGGTAGCGATGCTGCCGAGGCGAGGTGATTCAGGGGTCAACTTCGCGTCTTTCACGACCGACATCATGTCGCCACGGACACCACCGGCGACCTGCACGACAATGTCGCGACCGTTGTAGACACGGTGATTGACAACGGAATCGATTTCCTTCGGAACCGCATAGTGAGCCGTCGCGTAGTCACCGCGAGGAGTGAACACACCCAGGTCCCAATGAGCCTTGTCGTTCAGCTTTTCATGCTGAATCAACGCGGAAACGAGGGCCAGGTCGAAGATATTTTGCATGTCGGCGAAGACCGGATCCCGAGTCGCCAGCTTGTCGTAGCTGGCCGTGAAGTTCTCGGCGAACGCGCGGTTGGTCGCTTCGGTTTGACCGGTCGGAACGTGCTTCCCTTCGGCGGTCAGGAACTGATTTTCCGACTGACACAAGACCGAAGATCCCTGGATCTCGAACACCGTCTTGTCAGGGCTGTGCGATACCGCATCGTACTTCATCGTCAACCACCAACGCAGAGCGTCCATCGTCTGAACATTCTTCGGTTGAGTGGCAGCCAGCAGGTCGAAGTAGCTGGGGATTTCTTTCCCGGCCTTCAACTTGTCGATTCCGATCAACTTCATCCGGTAGTCCGCTTCGACGATCACGCGAGCGACTCGGCTATCGGTGGGAATGCCCCAGATTTCGATATCCTGTCGCCCCAGCTTCTGCTGAAGCTGTTGCACCCAGTTTCGGACCGACGAAGCATTCAGCGGACCACGCGATTGCGACTTCTGCACGAAGTCGGTCAAAGCGCGGACGCCAGCATCACGGGTATTGATCGAGCAACCGAAATCAGCATCGCCGCGAGCAAACGTTCGCATCACGGTGACCAGGTCGTCCAGTTGCAGCGTTGGTCGCCCACTGGTGGCACCGACAGGCTGCCCCTGAGCGTTGTACTGCCACGCTTCGGCAGGACCACCGATCACGATTTCATTCGTTTCGGGGTAGACGATCACATACTTGACTTGAGACAGACCGGCCAATTGAGCCATCGTCTCGGGAACAGATTCCCCTTCGGACAGTCGTTGAGCGACCGCGCGCTCAAGCCTGGTCAGCGAAACCAACCGTAGATCCGAACGGCGTGCGACATCCGCATTCAGGTCGGCCTTGCGAGCCTGCATCCCCAGCGAGGTCAACACACCGGATTGTTCTTCATTCGTCAGCTTATGCAGCAGACCATTCGGAGCCACGCGAACACCGTAAGGATACGGCGACATCGCACCACCTTCCTGGTCGATATCCACCCATTTACCAGAGGTGTTCTGCTGAATCATTTGCATCAGCGTCTGGAAGTCAGCTTGGGTACCACCGCCGCCGAAACCGGCGCGACCGATCTGGCCCCCACCGCCGGAACCTTTGCCGCTGGTACGAGCAATCCGCGACAACGTCGCTGCTGCTGTCACCGGTTCGCCAGCCGCTTCTTGAGCAGCGGCGACCTTCTGAACAAGACCTGCCTGCTCGGCGGGATTGGAGACTTGTTTCGCGACATCTAAGGCGGGGCCAAACTCGCCCGCAGCCAGATGCGCTGCCACTTGATCAGCCGGAGCCGCAGCGTGGACCAGACCCGACATCACGACGACTAAGCTCAGGCTGGCAATCAATCGACTCACCGCGCTCCGACATCGCTGAGCGATGAGGGCAGCGGAAATCGCGTGACGGGGGTGAACCATGAAAAGGCTCCTAGGTGCGGACGCACAAATATGACAACACAACTGCGCGCATCGCAGCCGTTCGTCAAAATAGAATCGTCCGGCGGACTACCCGCGTCAAGCAGATTCCGCGATTTCCGCCGCTGAACGTACAGCTCGCGCTCATCCATCCAATTATTCAGGGTAGCCGCTAGAATGCGGTACTCGGGCGTGCGTGGAAGTCCATGCATTGAGAACCCGAACGGAAAACTCACCGCGACACGCACGCATTGACGGGAGCAGATTGGTGCCTGAGTTGCCCGAGGTGGAAACGATGGTCCGCGGAATCCGCCCATTCATGGCGAATCGACGCATTCTGGCTGTCAAACAATGCCCCACTCATTGCCGCCCGATCAGCATCGTTCCGGCGTTTAAACGCTTTGCTAAGGCGATGATCGGTCAAACGGTGACCCGCGTTCGGCGGCTCGGCAAGCGGGTGGTGCTGGATCTATCGAATTTGACGTCTGTCGTAATTGAACCGCGGATGACGGGCTTGATGCTGCTCGCCAATCCCCCCGACATCGAACATTTGCGCATCGAATGGCAACTGGAGGGGAACCGCGAATACAACTCCATCTGGTTCTGGGACCGCCGTGGCTTGGGAACAATCCGACTCTACCAACCCGACGAACTCGAACAGGTCTACGGACCGGATGCACTTGGTCCAGATGCACTCGATTTCACCAGCGATCACTGGCGCGAGCGTCTGCTGGCAACAACTCGAGCGATCAAGGTCGCGCTGCTCGATCAAAAGCTGGTGGCGGGAATCGGAAACTTGTACGCCAGTGAAATCCTGCACGTCGCCGGCATCGATCCGCGCCGCAGTTCGAACAAGCTCACCAAGCCGCAAGTAGAACGCCTGGCTCAAGCCACCAAGGCGGTCCTGGAACTCGCCATCGAGTATGAAGGATCGACGTTAGGCGACGGCACATACCGCAACGCCCTGAGTCAAAGCGGCCGTTATCAGAACGAACATCGAGTCTACATGCGACACGATCAGACCTGCCCCACCTGTGGCGTCGGCGTCATCGTGCGCCTTGTACAAGCCCAGCGTTCGACGTTCTACTGTCCTAAATGCCAGCGTTAAATTCGACAGCCCAAGTGTCCGCTGTTAAACAGGCCGCTCCTGGATCCACGGATAGCCTCCCATGCCGGTTCCCAATCTGACGTCGCGATCCAGAACCTCTTCCCGAGCGGGGGGCGTAAGCCCCCTGGCCCATTTGTTGTGCAATCGCATTGCCAGGGGGCTTACGCCCCCCGCTCAGAATAGGAGTTGGGCAGGCCGTCGCGATCATCGCATTGCGCTGCTGGCATTTGTCGCATGCACCATGCTGTCATCCGCAGCCCAAGCCGCCGACGGACCCAAACCCGTCAACTTCGTGCGCGACGTCCGCCCGATCCTGGCTCGCAACTGTTTCGCCTGCCACGGCCCTGACGACAAGCATCGTGAAGCCGAACTCCGTCTCGATACTCGCGAAGGGGCCCTGGCCGAACATGATGGTCGTCATGCCATCGTCCCTACAAATCCGGCAGCCAGCGAACTGGTGAAGCGCATCCTTGCGAACGATGATCAGCAGATGCCCCCCAAAGACTCGGGCAAGTCACTCACCCCTGACCAGATCGACGTACTGAAGCGCTGGGTTGCTGAGGGTGCCGCTTGGGGCAATCACTGGTCGTTCGAAAAGCTCACCCGACCCGCGGTCCCAGTGGTGAACTCGACGAAAACGCCGATCACCGACCTCGATCGATTTGTGCTGGCCCGTCTGAGTGAGACCGGCCTATCGCCATCGCCAGAAGCCGACAAGCACACGCTGGCTCGACGAGTCGCGATCGATTTGACTGGCCTACCTCCCGATCCAACCTTGCTGAACGCCTATCTCCAGGATGCCTCGCCGCAAGCCTACGAGCGGCTGGTTGATAGCCTGCTGAAGTCCCCCGCCTACGGAGAACGCTGGGCGCGCCTCTGGCTCGATCTGGCTCGCTACGCCGATACGAAGGGCTACGAAAAGGATCTCGCTCGCACGATGTGGCGTTACCGCGATTGGGTGATCGACGCCTTTAACAGCGATCTTCCTTATGACCAGTTCACGCGGGAGCAATTGGCGGGCGACTTGTTGCCCAATGCCACCATGGAACAGCAACTGGCAACGGCGTTCCATCGCAATACGATGATCAACGACGAAGGGGGCACGGACAACGAAGAGTTCCGAGTTGCCGCCGTAAAGGATCGCATTGATACGACAATGCAGGTCTGGATGGGCCTGACGTTTGGGTGTGCGAAATGTCACAGCCACAAGTACGACCCGATCAGCCAGCGCGAGTACTATCAGTTCTATGCCTACTTCAATCAGACCGAAGACGCCGACGACTTCGACGAACGTCCCAAGCTGGCCACACCGACTCGCGAACAACTTGAACAGCAAACTCGACTCAAGGCCGAGATCGCTAAGTTAGAACAGGACCGTGATACTGCCACGCCTGAACTCAAATCGTTCGCCGAGGACTGGACCGCCAAAGCCAGTGCCTCACGCGGCTGGGTGGTGCTGGCACCAAAGGAGATGTCAGCAGCCAGTCAATCGACTCTGACACGACAAGACGATGGCTCGATCCTCGCTGAGGCAAAGTCTCCCGCGAAGGAGACCTACACGGTTGTCGCGCCCATCGATGTCGCCCGCTTCAGCGGCCTGAAGCTGGAAGCGTTGCCGGACAAGTCTCACCCAAAGGGTGGCGTCGGCCGCTCGCCCAACGATGGCAACTTCGTACTCAGCAGCATCAAGGTCGCGATCCGTCACGCCGGCGAAACAACCGAGATCCCCCTGACAACAGCCAAGGCCGACTTCGCTCAAGCGGACTATCCCGTCGAACACGCGATCAAGAATCCCGATTTGCCAAAGCGAGGCTGGGCGGTCTCGCCGCAACAGACGAAGGCCCACGCGGCCGTCTTCACACCGGCCGCCCCAATCGTGATCAACAAAGCTGCCGAGTTGATCGTGACACTCGATCATCAGTTCGAATTCGCCTACCCCGGTTTCAGCATCGGCCGCTTGCGCCTCTCAGTGACCGACGACGACAATCCCTCGCTGGAGCCCGCCATTCCCGAACCAATCCTGGCGATCGTCAGAACACCCGCTGATCGACGAACGGCCGAGCAACAGACTCAACTGCTGAAGCATGTCGCAGCGTTCGCCCCGTCCACGCAACCGATCCGCGATCAACTCGCGAAATTGCAGAAAGAACTGGCGGCCCCGGTTCCTCAAACACCGATCCTGCGGGAACTCGCCGAAGGTAAGAAGCGAACCACGAAGATGCATGTTCGCGGTAACTTCCTGGAACAGGGTGACATCGTCGAGGCCGCGACGCCTGTCAGCTTTCATTCATTTCCGGCGAATGCTCCTGCCAATCGGCTCGGCGTTTCCGATTGGCTGACCGACCCGAACAACCCTCTCACCGCTCGTGTCGCCGTGAACCGTATGTGGGCTCAATTCTTCGGAACGGGGCTGGTCGAAACGCAAGAGGACTTCGGATCACAAGGTCAGCCGCCAACACACCCGGAGTTGCTCGACTGGCTGGCAGCGGAATTCATGTCCCCGACCGCCTCCACTTTGGAAGCCTCACCACGTCCCTGGTCGATCAAGCGACTGTGCAAGCTGATCGTGATGTCGTCGACGTATCGGCAATCGTCTCGAACCACCGCCGAAATGTTGCAGAAGGATCGCTTCAACAAGTACCTCGCGCGCGGTCCGCGATTCCGGATGGAAGCCGAGATGATCCGCGATAACGCGTTGGCTGTGTCGGGCCTGCTCAGTCACAAGATGTATGGCCCCTCGGTCATGCCCCCGCAGCCGGAAGGGATCTGGCAGTCGACTTATAACACGACGAAATGGGAAACGAGCAAAGGTGAAGACCGCTATCGACGTGGGTTGTACACATTCATCAAGCGCACGACCCCCTACCCTGCGATGACCACGTTCGATGCTCCCAGTCGCGAACTCTGCACTGTTCGCCGCATCAACACCAATACGCCGCTACAGGCCTTGGTCACGTTGAACGATCCCGCCTTCGTCGAAACGGCCCAGGCACTGGCACGCCGCATGATCAAAGAGGGAGGAGCAAAACTTGAAGACCGGCTCGCCAAGGGCCTGGAACTCGCCCTGATCCGACCGGCGCAGTCGGACGAAGTCGCCGTCCTCGCGAAATTGTATGAAACCCGATGGGCGCATTATGCCAAGTTTTCTGAGGACGCTGCAAAACTGGCGACGGATCCGATCGGTCCGTTGCCTGCAGGAGTGGCGGCGGCAGAACTCGCAGCGCTCACCGCAGTTGGCAATGTCATTCTGAACCTCGACGAATTTGTCACTCGAAACTGAAGCCTTCTTGTCTCGATCTAACCCGACGTTTCAAGGGACCCTGATCGCGGCTCGCATTGAGAATCCCCAGATGAGTGCCTCAGCAGAAGCCACTTCCAGCAAACGCGAAGAACGCTGGTTCGCGGCGCGCCTATTGTTCCTGTTCGTTGCGGTCGTCGCGGGCCTTTTGGGCCTGATCTCGCTGCGCGGCAACATCACCTCTTCGAAGTATCCACGCGTCAAATTGCCGGATGGGTCATGGCTGATCGCACGACAAGTCACCGTTGGCAAGATCCATGCGATTGAGATCCCCTACACTTTGGGCGAACAGTTTCGACGTTGGCAACAGAGCTACAAACAGCCGCACATGACCGCTGAAGATCGCACCGTCGTCTGGCTGATGCGCGAGAATGATCGTGGCGAACGCCTGGACCTCAACTGGGTGAAACGCGTTGAAATCGATGTCGGAGATCCTCGTCCATTCACACCTAAGGAGTACCATCGACAGAATGTTCAGGCCAACAGCAGCGGCGGTTCAGGGACGGGGTCAACGGGATTTAGCGATGCCCAACCATTCGCAGCAGCCACTCCGATGGAAATCGCCTTGATCCACTTCGATATCCCACTGCTACGTCCACGCGATGGCGTGATGGTCATCAAGGTCTTTGATGGTGACGACAAGCTGATTGCCGAGTTACCACTCCCTTACCTTCCGCCACCGAGCCTCTCCGCTGAAAGATGGGAGCCCGATCCGCTGCCCGCCAGCCGGACCGATGGCAACTTGACAGTGACGCTGAACGGCGTCGACTTCTTCGAAACAACAGAAGACAAAAGCGTCTACGTCAGCCCTCGCCTGACATACGAACATGACGGGAAGGCATCGACGACTTGGGGGGCAACAGAGGTCTTTCATGATCTGCTGGGGAACCAATCGTATGCCTGGAACTGCGATCTTTCGCCCGCGGAATCGGCCTGGAAAATGAAGCTGCGCATGTCGCAACGCCCGGATGGACGATTCCTGCCCGAGGAAACGAAGAAGCTCCCTGCGCGATCACTGACTCCAGCGCGGCAACTCGACGTGGTTTCGGAAACTCACAAAGTGAACGGACTCACTGTTTCAATCGTCGGGATGGGGGGCCAGGGTCCCATGGATTTTACTCTTCCCAAACTGAACTCTCGCTTCAAAACCCGCGAGTATCAACCGCAACAGTACGGGACCGGTATGTCTTCACGCTGCAGCAACAATCAATGCGACGTGGAGTTTTCATCGGGCCAGCCGTTTCTCATCACCAGCGATAGTCTCGGTCAACAAGACTCTTACGTGACGATCGTTTTCCGCGATCAGGATGGCGAAATCCTGCCACAAAGAGGCAGCAGCGGAACACAAGGGCTGTTGTTCTGGTTCTTCGATCCCAAGCCGACATCAACATCAGTCGAAATTGAAATCATCGTTCAGAAGTATCGTCAGGCCGAATTCCTGATCGCGCCTCCCAAGCCAGACGAAATCAAGAAGCGGCAGTAGACGCTGCATTGAAAGTGATGAGATGAACCTGCAACAAGAATACTTGAAGGCTGTCACGCGACGCCACTTCTTCGGACAAGCGGGCGTCGGGCTGGGAGCGGTCGCGCTGGCGTCATTGCTTCAACGTGATGGCATTGCGGCACCGCCCGGGGCAATCAATCCGCTGGCACCCAAACTGCCGCCGCTGCCTGCGAAAGCCAAGCATGTGATCTACCTGCACATGGCAGGCAGCCCCACTCAGCTTGATCTGTTCGACTACAAGCCGACCCTGCAGAAGTACAACGGCAAGCCCTGCCCCAAGGAATACCTGGAAGGAAAGCGGTTTGCCTTCATCCAGGGCGTGCCCAACATGCTGGGAACGCCGTTCTCGTTTGCGAAGCATGGCCAGTCAGGTGCTGAACTGAGCGAAGTCTGGAAGTTCCTGCCCGAGGTGATCGACGACATCGCCATCGTCAAGTCGATGCAGACCGAGCAGTTCAATCACGCACCGGCTCAGTTGTTCTTGCAAACCGGGACGAACTTGTTCGGCGGAGCGGCGATGGGATCGTGGGCGACCTACGGACTGGGTTCCAACAACGAAGATCTCCCCGGATTTGTCGTGCTCAGCAGCGGCGGCAAGACGCCCGACGCCGGCAAAAGTGTCTGGGGCAGCGGCTATCTGCCATCGATCTATCAAGGCGTCCAATGCCGGTCACCAGGCGATCCGGTACTGTTCCTCTCGAACCCCAGTGGCCTCGATCGCGCCGGTCGTCGTGAAACACTGGATGCGCTGAGGACACTGAACGAATTCCAGGCCGAAAAGCTCGGTGATCCCGAAACGATCACGCGGATCGCTCAGTACGAACTCGCCTATCGCATGCAGATGTCGGTCCCCGAAATCATGGACATCTCCAAGGAGCCGCAGCATATCCTTGATCTGTACGGAGCCAAACCTGGCTTCGTTCCTGACTCCGATGCTGCTTCCGATCCACGGGTGGTCTACAAAGGAACCGACGCCGCCCTGGCAAACAACTGCCTGCTGGCTCGGCGACTGGTCGAAGCAGGCGTCCGCTTCGTACAGCTCTACGACTGGGGTTGGGATCATCACGGCGTCAGTCCCGGCGAACATATCCCGACCATCCTGCCGATCAAGGTTCAGCAGATCGATCGGGCTCTGACAGCGCTGATCAAGGACTTGAAACAACGCGGCCTGTTCGACGAGACGCTGATCATCTGGGGTGGCGAATTTGGTCGAACCCCGATGCAACAGAATAACGCCCCCAATCAACCGTATATCGGTCGCGATCATCATCCGTATGCATTCACGATGATGCTGGCAGGCGGCGGGATTAAGGGAGGCCAAACGTACGGCCAGACGGACGACATCGGCTATTACATCACCGAGAACCCGATGGATGTCCGGGACCTCCAAGCCACCGTCCTGCACCTGCTTGGGTTGGATCCGTTTAAGCTGACGTACAACTTTCAGGGATTGGACCAGCGGCTGATTGGCGCGGAAGGAAAAGCCAAGCTTCACCCGGCCCTCTTAATGTGAACTCACTCGAGTTTTCGGGTGCGATCGCCGTTGGGATTCGCGGAACAGCATTCCGTCGATTTCTGAACGACCTGATAGATCGTGACTCAGAATGGTCCATGACCATGCAACCGCGGCCAGCAGTGATGCCCCGAGCCACAGGCAAACTAAGCCAATTTCGCGATAGCTTTGTCGGAGGGCCGCATCAGTCGTTCCGAGCCAGCTTCCGGAGCCGAAAGTCTGCGAATAGCTTGCGAATGCGCCAGCTTGAATATTCAAGTACAAACCGACCGCGCTCACAACCGAACCCAGAATTAGCAGCATCAGCAACCGTCTCATCGTAGTCCCCCTGCGATGAGGAGTCGCAAACAATATGCCATTCGTTGATGCAAGAAATTGTACGCCGATTAGCCACGGCATCGCGGTTGCTATCAGCACCATCGGTCAGATTTTGCTCGGTCACCTTTTCAGAAAGTGAGTTGTCCCAGATGACTCTCGGCGGATTTTTATTACTGCTCCTGATCGCCGGTATTTGCGGAAGCTTAGCGCAAGCGCTGGCCGGTTACTCTCATTCCGGCTGCCTGGTCTCCATCGCCCTCGGGTTCGTCGGAGCAGTGCTGGGAACCTGGATCGCCCATCAGATGGGGCTGCCAGAACTGCTGACGATCCAGGTCGGCGGGCAACCGTTTCCCGTCGTCTGGTCCATCATCGGTGCCGCCCTGTTCGCCGCAGTGCTAAACCTCGCGAGACCCCGCCGCGGATAAGCCTCAGTAGTAGACACAGTCCGTGTGCCGTGTCTTAGTAGCCATCTCGCCCCGTCGAGAGGTCAGCCAGCCGCAAATCCGCGCGCCCAGATGTATCGGAACAGAATGGCGATCACGGCTTCGCGTTCATCTGCTTACTTCTCGCGGGAGTGAGAAGGCTAACCTGCCTGATCCTCTAGCCACCACGGAAGCGGCTATTTCCACATTAGCTGGTCAGCACCACTACTCCGGTAAGTTTTTCACCCGCCAAAGAATGCAAGATGCCGAAGGCTAGCACCTTCGGCATCTTGGCGACTGAACGGCGTTTTGCATCGTTGAGTATTACGGAGTGACCGGCTTCAACGTCGTGTTCGGTGTGGTCTGCCCTGGGAAGTAGACGTCCGGGTGGAACTCGTACGGTTGTCCCGTGATCGCGTTCCAACGAGCGCGTTGAGCTGGAGTCAAAGTGCTATCGATATTCTTGCGAGCGGCCTGACGAGCGTCACGCAATTGTTTGGCAACCGTTTCTCGCTTGGCGGGATAATCGGTTCGCCAGTTGGCCGTCTGCTTGGCCCACTCGGCATTGTATTGATCAAGCTTCTGCTGCTGTTCGGGAGTCAGGTTCAGTTCCTGTTGAATCATGGGATCCTGGAAGGCACTGTAACCTCGATATTGATTGTGCAACTGATAATATCGATCTCGAGCGGCCTGGTCGGTCAGGGTCGCATCCACGGCCGGTGAGAATTGCTTGTGGAAACTCTGTCGCAAAGCCGCTTCACGTTGAGCCTGCTTCTGCAGGCTCAGGCTGCTGTCGACCACGGTTCGATTCTTGTTGTATTCGACCCAGGCTTGTTCATAGCGTCGATTCAACGCGTTGTACTGATCATCGTTCAGCTTCAGTTCTTCGCGTACGCTGGGGTTGCTGAACCAGGGATTACGTGAGTAATAACCCGCTTCGCCAACACCATCATCACTGGCACCAGCAGGAGCACCAATCTGAGCGCGGGCAATCGGCACCTGCAGATTGACGCCGGGTGCCTGAATCCTCAGCCCGGGCCTTTGCACATTCGCGCCCGGTGCAGGAGTTTGAATGTTGACCCCTGGAGCCTGGATGGTCACCCCCGGCTTCGGAGGATTGGGCTGTACTGGCGTCTCGGTTTGAGACGCGTGAACGTAAGCGGTACCTGCAATCGCGGTACTCAGCAAACTGGCGGTCACTGTCCTGGCTAAATGGCTCATTTC
>CBIHQO010000030.1:0-17986 GCA_966211735.1 uncultured Schlesneria sp. | reverse complement strand
ATTCTTAAAGGAGGGGCCAAGTTTGAGCCCGCGCCACTGGAGATCATGCAAGTCATTTTCGTTCCCGTTCCATCGAATGGCGAACCGATCCGTGACCACTACTATGCAAACTTCAATGATGTGGACAGTACGTTTGTGGTCGCTGGCAAGACCGGAAAAGGATTGCCTGCCGGTCGATATCGAGTTTCGCTGGAACTGATGAAAGACCGCAAGGATCAATATCAAGGCAAGTGCGACGCCGTGCGATCCCCCTATGTGTTTGAGATCGATCAGAAAACCAAAGAAGTCGTTATCGATTTGGACAAGCTCACTGGAGTTTGATGTCACCATTGTTTGGCATCGCAGCGTCTTGTCTAATTGTCATCCGAAATTCATTACAACAAGGGATCAAGATGCCGCTCGCCAGCCGTCGTGCTTTTCTCGGTTCGTCACTCGGAGGGATTGCGGCAGCTCTCTCATTCGGTTCGGCGCTGTCTGCTCAGGGTGCCGATGCGACGAGGCCGGCGAATGTTCGTTATAAGATTGCCGGTCCTGACACGTTATTCCTGACGTGGCAGCGAGATCCCACCACGACGATCACGATTCAGTGGATCGATCCCGAAAAGCTCGAACTGCCGATGGTGTACTATTCCACTTTGGAGGATCCCCTCTGGCAACTCGCCAAGACGATCATCAAGCCGTATCCCAATACCGACTTGAAGGTCTATCGCTGCGAACTGACGGGACTTGTTCCCGGGACCGAGTACCAGTTCCATCTGGGCAAATCAGATGAGGAATTTCGTTTTCGGACGATGCCTGCCAAAGCGACGAACACGATCCAGTTCGTGTCGGGTGGTGACAGTGGCGCAAATTCGCAGGCGATTGCCACCAATATCATGGCCGCCAAACAGGAACCGTACTTCACCTTAATGGCAGGGGATCTCGCCTATGACAATGGCAAGTCTCCGGCAACCTTCACGCAGTTTCTGCGCAATTATCACCAGTACATGGTCGATCCCGAAGGGCGAATGATTCCTTTGCTGGCCTGCTTCGGCAATCATGAGGTCAACGGCGGCTACAAGAAATTGCGATCCGACGCACCGCAGTTTTTAAGCGTTTTCGACGGCTTCTTTTCGGAAACGACCTACGGCGTGCTTGATATCGGCGACTACCTGAGCCTGGTCTTATTGGACACGGATCACATCGCACCCATTGCCGGAGAGCAAACGGACTGGCTGTCGAAGGCGCTTGCCGAACGCCAGCAGCGACCGCATTTGATCGTTGCCAATCACGTCCCGGCTTATCCATCGTATCGAGCGCCCGTCGGGGCGAGTGGCAAGGTCGGGACGGGCGAAGAACAGCGGACGAGCTGGTGCCCACTGTTCGAACGCTACAACGTCGACGCGGTGCTCGAACATCACGATCACACGTTTAAGCGAACGCATCCTCTGGTGAACGGACTGAAGGACAAATTTGGCGTCGTCTATCTGGGCGACGGCTCCTGGGGGAAACTCCGCATTCCGCAGAAACCGGAAATGCGCCCGTATCTGGCATCGGTCAGTGCTGCGTATCACATGACCGTGCACCGGTTGGAAGGCGATCAACGCTTTCATGTCGCGTTGGAAGATTCAGGTAAGATTGCCGATGTCTGTGCGACCTACAGCAAGCGGCCAGCTCGACGTGGATAGGTGACCTCAATCTCCCCTCTTCCGATTCAAGACGATGCCGATGAAGTCGTGGTGGCAGCCGTTTCCATTATTTGTCGCCACCATCATTCTGGTCGTGATTGTCTTCTGGTTTGGGTTGGCACTCGCTGAGGTTCACCCTGGGAAAAACGGTGTGACCCTTCAAACGGGCGGCTGGTTTTACTTGGGATTTCCGTTCGTTTTGGGAATCGCTGTTGCGTGTGCGCTCGCTGTGGCATTTGTGTCGCGGAGAGCTCGCCAAATATGGGTTTGGCTAACAATCCTGCCGCTGTCGGCCTTCCTGGCCTATGGCGGGGGGACTCGCGATTTTCCAGGTCACCGTCTTCCTGCAATCTTGGGAATCGAGTCCGTTACGACATTGCATGAGTATCGCGTAATCGACTCATTCAACGACGGCAACACGACAGTCGGCGCACTCGAAGTCTTACCGGATGAATTCGCCGCCATTCTCAAGAATCGCGATCTGACACCTCAGAGCGACTTGTCGCGACCGATGCTCGGGGAAGACAAGTACCCGGACGGCCTGCCGACTGCTTTCAACGATCAGCTAACTGTTTGGTATGACGCCATGGGGCACCAGTTGTATTTTCGATACCACAGTCGGCGCAATCGAGGCGGCCGACACGACTGATTACCACTCGGCTTCAATTTCAGCTTGTAACTGACACCACTTGTCTTCAGCTTCTGCGAGTTGCGTCGTGAGGGCTTCGACTTCATTGTGCAGTCGAAGTGCTTCTTTGGCATCCGACGTAGTGAGCAACTGAGCGCTGGACTTCTTCTTCTGGTCGTCCAGCTTGGCGATCGTCTTTTCGATAGTCGAGATTTCTTTGCGAACGGTTCGTTCATCGCGTTTCGGAGCTCGCACCGCGGCTGCTGCAGTCTTCAGCGCTTCCGCGGGTGGCTTGCTCATGCGGCTGGCCAGTTCTCGCTCGCCTTCTTCAATCTCTTTGTTGACGGCATAGAGATAGGCGTCGTAACCGCCGCCGTAGTTGGTCACCTTGCCATCGCGAACTTCAATCACGCACGTGGCGACTCGTTTCATGAAGTGACGATCGTGCGTCGTGAAAATCACGGTTCCCTTGTAGTCGATCAGAGCCTGCGCAAGTGCTTCGACGGTATCAACGTCCAGGTGGTTACCTGGTTCGTCGAGGACCAGGATGTTGTGTTGGCTGAGCAGCAATCCGGCGAGGCACAAGCGAGCCCGCTCACCCCCGGACAAGACGGGGATCGGTTTGTTGACCGCTTCGCCGCGGAACAGCATCGCTCCGGCAATGTCCAGAATCGTCTGGGCCTTGGTCATCCGAGCCGCTTTGCTCTCCAGGTATTGGAACACGGTCTGCTTTTCGGACAGGCTGGTGTAGACATGCTGCGCGTAGGTTCCGATATCGCAGCCAAATCCCCACTTCGTCTCGCCGGCCAGTGGCTTCAACGAATCGACGACAGTTCGCAGGAATGTCGTTTTCCCCTGGCCGTTGTCCCCGACGATGGCTGCTCGTGACCCGTGATCGATCTCGAGCGTAATGCCTTCAGCGACGCGTCGTTCTCCGTACCCGACTGCTAAATCGCGACATCGAAATGCGGCTCCGTTGCGCGGATCGACTTGCGGTGCGCGAATGCAGGCGGTTGGTTCGTCGGCAGCGACATCCGCCAGTTCCAGTCTCTCCAGTTGCTTGCTTTTGGAGCGTGCCTGCGTGGCGGTGCTGGCTCGGGCTTTGTTCTTGGCGATGAAAACTTCCAGATCGCGGCGTTTGGCCATGATGGCCGCGTTCGACCGAACGATGTGTTCGTGCTGCTCTTTCTGATAGTTCAAATAGCCATCGATCTTGCCGGGATACATCGTCAGCTTGCCGCGCGTCAGGTCAAGTGTATGACTGCAGGTCGCCGCCAGGAACGCTCGATCGTGCGATACGATCAGGCAGGCCTTCTGGAAGTTACGCAGGAAGTGCTCGAGCAGAATCTGCGTGCGCAAGTCCAGGAAGTTGGTCGGTTCGTCGAGCATTAGCAGGTTGGGGTCGTGCAGCAACAATGCTGCCAGCTTGACGCGCGTCTGCCATCCGCCCGACAGCTTGTCGATGGGACCGTCGAGATACTGACCTTTCAGCTCGAACTGGCCGGCAACTTCGCCACATTTCCATTCCGGCTGACCACTGTCGCGGATCAGGAAGTCGTGCGCGGATTCACCGGGCAGGAAGGGGTCATGCTGGCGAAGATAGCCGATCTGCAGGTTCGGGTGGCGGATGACTTCGCCGCTGTCCAGTTCTTCATCACCCAGCAGCACGCGTAGCAGCGTACTTTTTCCAGCACCATTGCGGCCGATGAATCCGATTTTCACATCGTCCGGCAGCGTTGCGTCTGCCCCATCCAACAAGACCTGCTCACCGTAACTCTTGTGAGCGTCCCGAATCTGCAATAACACTGCCATCAGCCAAAATCCCCATCAAAGAATAGTCGTCGCGGCGGGATTATAGCGGAAATTCGACGATCGTGTAGCCACGGCTTGAACACAGATCCGGGGTGGATTACGGGTAGACGAAGAAAGCTTGTAAGGTGAGACTCTGGCAGGTGTATGCATCAATGTGGGATGCCGCGCCCTGGGTGGGCGAACTTGGCATAATGCGATTTGTGAATGTTCTGCGATTTTTTCCGAGGCGAAGTGATGAAGTTTTCTCGACTCGTCGGTGCAATGTTCCTCTGCCTGGGATTCGGCGCAACACTCGTTCAGGCGGACGACTGGCCGCAGTGGATGGGGCCGCAACGAGACGGGGTCTGGCGTGAGACGGGGATCGTTGACAAATTCCCGTCGGATGGGCCGCCAGTCCGTTGGCGAGTTAAGATCGGTGGAGGCTATGCCGGGCCGGCCGTAGTCGGCGATCGAGTCTACGTCACCGACAAGCAACTGCCTCAGGGAACTGAGGAGGTCGCCGATCCCTTTAAACGTGGTCGCACACCTGCCTCCGAACGCATCCTGTGTCTGGATGACAAAGACGGCTCGATCGTCTGGAAACACGAATACGAGTGTCCGTATACGGTCAGCTATCCGGCTGGGCCCCGGACCACGCCCGTCGTGATGGATGGTCGACTGTACACGCTTGGTTCCGAAGGGCATCTGTTCTGCCTGGATGCCGCCAAGGGTGATGTGATCTGGTCGAAGCAGCTAAAGGTCGAATACGACCATGCTCAATCACCCGTCTGGGGTTATTCGTCCAACCTGCTGCTCGACGGCGATCGCTTGATCTGCCAGGTGGGAGGGAAGGGGACGGCCGTCGTCGCGTTCCATAAGGACACCGGCAAAGAGATCTGGCGTGCCCTGGATTCAGAAGGGCCGCATGGCCCGGGTTACAGTTCGCCCGTCATCGTCGAGGCTGGAGGGAAGCGACAACTCATCGTCTGGCATCCGAGTGCCCTCTGTTCGCTCGATCCAGTCACGGGCAAGGTCTATTGGACTCAGCCATTCGAGTCGAATCAGGGCCTAAGCGTCGCGACGCCACGCGTCGATGGCGATCGGCTGCTGATCAGTTCATTTTACAATGGCTCGCTGCTCATGAAGCTCGATCACGACCAGCCATCCGCTTCTGTGATCTGGCAACGCCATGGGCAGAATGAGAAAATCACCGACGCCTTACACTGCATCATCAGCACCCCTGTGATCGAGGGTGACTACATTTATGGCGTCGACAGCTACGGCGAAACTCGCGGCTTGGATATCAAAAATGGTGATCGGTTGTGGTCAACATTTGAACCGACCAGCGGCATCTCTGCTCGCTGGGGTAACGCCTTCATCATCAAGCACGAAGGTCGCTACGTCTTCTTCAGTGAACAGGGTGACCTGATCCTCGCGACGATGACCCCCAAGGGTTACACCGAAATCAGCCGAGCTCACCTGCTGGAACCAACCGGCCCGGCGCAACGACGCGACGTTGTCTGGTCTCATCCGGCATTCGCTCATAGGAACGTCTACGCGCGCAACGACAAAGAGATTGTGAGCGTCTCGTTAGCCAAGTGAATGTTAGCCGGGGGACTGAGAGCAAGGCGGAGTTTAAACGCGGAACACGCCGAAAAGACGACCACGAATCTCACAGATTGACACGAATCAGACGAGCACTCGTTAATAGGGTGTCTTGCTTTGATTCGCGGAAATTCGTTCTATTCGTGGTCAATTCTTCTTCGGCTTAGACTGTATTCGCGATCAATGCAGCAACCGCTTCTCCGACTTCGTTGGTCTTGGCACTGCCGCCAAGATCCGGCGTCCGGGTCTTGGAATCACTCAGAAGTTTACTGACAGCTTGATGAATCAACTGTGTCGCTTTCGCGTCTCCGAGGTGATCCAACATCATCGCTACCGACAAGATCGCGGCCAAGGGGTTGGCGATTCCTTTGCCGGTAATATCTGGAGCCGATCCGTGAACGGGTTCGAACAAGCTGGGATGTTGTCGAGTCGGATCGATATTGGCACTCGCTGCCAAGCCCATGCTGCCGACGATGATGGCGGAGAGATCCGTCAGAATGTCACCGAACAGGTTACTGGCCACCACGACATCAAAGCTTTCTGGTCGCCGGACGAATTCCATGACAGCGCGATCGACCAGCAATGATTCGGTTTCGATCTGTGGATACTCCTTCGCGACACCCGCGAAAACATCATCCCATAGCACCATTCCGTAACCTTGAGCATTACTCTTCGTGATGGAAGCGACGCGTTTGCGGGGGCGAGTCACCGCTTTCTCAAACGCCGCTCGAATGATTCGTTCGCAGCCACGACGAGTGAACACCGATGTCTGAATGGCGACATCGTGATCCGACCCCTGATAAACGCGTCCACCGACGTTGGCGTATTCGCCCTCGGTGTTCTCGCGGAAGACCAACATGTCGATCGAGCCCGGTGCCTTATTTCGCAAGGGGCTTTCAACGCCCGGATAGAGGTAAGCTGGACGCAGGCAGACACACTGATCGAAGCGACGTCGGATCGGTAACAGTAGACCGTTCAGTGTGATGTGGTCCTGAACCTGCGGATGCCCGACTGCACCAAGTAACATCGCGTCGAACTTGGCGAGTTCATCCAGAAACTCGGGCGGTGCCATTCGGCCGTGTGCGAAGTAGTAGTCGGTCCCCCAGGGGAATTCGGTCCAACTGATGTTGGAGCCGGTACGTGCGGCGGCAGCGTCAGCCGCTCGCATTGCCTGATGCGTTACTTCGGGACCGATTCCATCACCGCCGATGACGGCGATTCGATATTGTGACATGTTGAAGTCTCGTTGGATTCATGAACCTTCGCTGGAGGATCACGATCTTGCAGAGACATTGCCACGAATGCAATCGGCGAACGACAGGCTGACGCCAAGCGGTCAGATTACCTCATTATTTTGATTGAATCTCTTTCGCACGGATGATCACTTTAGTCAGGACCGCTTCACCGCTCGCTTCCAGATCTTCGGCACGCAGGCCCATGGTGACGTTTCGGACGGGGCCGGTCTCGACAGGAAGTAAGGCGAAGGTCTGAAAGGAATCGCTGCCCGGTAGTGCAAACTGGTAAAACATCGAGATCCCTTGCCGAACTAATCGCAAGCGGCAACCGGTAAGGTCTGTGGCCAATTCCGCGGCTTTCCAGTTGATCTTGCCGTCCGCTCCCACATCACCCTGGCTGGCCAGCAGCTTGATATCACCGTTCTGATTGCGACGCAGCGAAGCACCGATTGCATGGGCGGATTTTTCGGGAGTCGCACTGGCATGGATTGAGGCGCTGAGGTCGACGCGGGGAACTCGCCAATCGGTTAAGACCGCGGTCGAAGCGAAATCGCGAAAGTCCATGGTGATTTCGAAATCACCGATCAAACTTCCTTGCAGAGCATATCCGACGGCTATTTCAGTATTGTCGATCTTATTGCTCCGCAGGATCTTGATCCCATCGGGCAGACTCGCGACGGAGTTCCGTTTGCGAAGGCCCCAATTGATGATCGAACTCGGTTGTGCACCCTGGAAGTTCCATTCGACCTTTGCCGGGAGATCTGTTGCCTTAAACGGAGCAGGCAGGGGCATGGCGTCCGTCGGGGGGACGACATCCGATTCGAGGTTCCTGGCGCGGATGGAAAACTCCGTGAGTTTGATTGAGGCCCAAGACTTGGCACTTTCCGATCGAAGACTGAACCAGATCGTGTTGATGTCTTCGTCACATCCGATTCGGGTGGCCATCGTGACCCAGTCTTCCGTCGTGCCGGGGGCCGCCAGCGTATGGATTGTTGAGCCGACGCGGACGATTCGCAGTCGGCCGCTGGTCTCCTGAATTGTCTTGTCAGAAGCCTTCCATGAGAACGCGCCATTCGGCTGCCGTTCGCTGATTCCCTCGGCGATGCATTTGCGATCGATCTTGTGCTGGTGTCCGATCACCGCCGCCTTAGCGATATTCCAAGCTGAGCCATCAACTCCGATAGGAGTGTGCAGTTCAATGCGAGGAACTTGCCAATCGGTTTTGTCGGTCTTGGACTCGAAGTCACGGAAGCTAACTGTGGCTTCAAAGTCTCCCTTCAACTTGCCGCGCCATTTATACCCCAGCAGTTCGCGATTCTGGCGCGGGGCATTGGGGCGAGTCAACTTCATTCCATCAGCGGTCTGTTCGAATCGGTTGGGGCCGTTCACGTTGATGGCCTGAATTCCCTTTGGTGGTGTACCCCGGAAATTCCACGTCACTTTCGATGGCAGATCTTCGTCCGAGAATCTGGGGACATAGATCAGGTTCCTGGCTCGTACTGAAAAGCTGGTCAGCACGACCGAGCCTGTCGAATCCAGATCTTCGGAGCGGAAACCTGCGATTATCTCTTTGATGTCTTCTGTGGAAATCGGACGGCGCTCGATCAGCGTCCAGTCATCGGTGCCTGCTGGTGCGTGCATGAAGTACGCGATTCCGCTACGCCTTGAGATGCGAAGTCGCCCCCCATCGGTCGTCGTGGGGGTGATCTTCGAGGACCAGTCAAAGTTCGCTGGATCCTTACGGATGCCTTGCACCGCAGCGAATTCCATTTTGCTCTCGGCAGTTCGTCGATGAGCTAAGGAAAGGACCTGCGATTCGTGACCGAATCGGCCTCCCAATCCGAACAGTAACTCGATCCGCGGGACTTTATAGGTCGTGTCCTTTGTCGACGAGCGGAAATTGCGATAGTCGAGAGTCACTTCAAAATCGCCACCGACGGAAACATTATTCCATTGGATGCCTGCAGAGGTCGCGGCCACCTCTGTGCCTCGACCGCGTTCGATCTTCAGACCGTCTTCCATGGGCGTGAACTTTAATGTCGGGACGTTCCCCATCAGATTTAGATGGGCTGGTCGCTTCCCTTGGAAATTCCAGGAGAATGTTGCTGGCAATTCGCCGTCTTTGAAATTGACCAACTGGGGATCGTCACCCGCCAACTCCTGGTCCTTCAGCGAAGGCAACGATTTGGGCCAGTTGCCTCGATAGACAACGTTCTTGATGCGAGCGTCGGTATCGCATGCATAACGGAAGAAGCCGAAGTTGCGCAAGTTGCTTGAGTCGACGGGACGTTCGTAAATCGTGTCGCCGTTCAAAGCCAAGGTCACGGTATCGCCGGTTAGCTTCAGGTTGATCTTGTTCCAATCAGCCGCTTTCAAAGGCATCGCTGTTCCTCGACGATGTTCTTGTTCGACGAACAGGTTGTCAGGGGACAGTCCGCCGCGTTCGAATTGTGCGTCAGTCAGCCAATGGATTTTCACGCCATCTTCAGCCAGCATCATGACCATGCGACCGAGAGTCGGATGGATATGGGTTTGCTTGGGAACATAGAAGAAGTCGTAAGAGATCTCTCCATCTTCCAGCATCGGGCGATGATACTGCAGCAGGCTTTCGCGATTGCGGCCTTCTTGATTAACGGTCTTGTTGCCGACGATCTCTTCGCCGTCTTTTTTCCACGCGGGAGTATCGCCGGACATCACGTCGCCATACATATCGGCCCACCAACCCTGCAAATCTTCACGCTTGGAGAGCAGCAATTCCACAGGAATGTCGGGCTGTCCCGTGATCCGCAAGAATCGTGTCGAGGCCGCGAATTGCTGAAAGCTGTAAATGGCCAACCAAGGATCGGAGTTGTCACCCAGCAGATTCTCGTGAATTAATTGCTCGTTGACGAAATAGCTGGCCTTTTCGGGCGTGACGACCAGTTTGGCATAACACCACTCGCCGATCGGATCGAGCTTCTTGGGGAACTTGGGACCGACCCAATGGTTGTACAGATTGCCCAGGTCGGCCACTTCATTCGTGTGCTGAGCCCCCGCCCATTGAGTGGCATACATAATCCGAGCTTCGCGCCACCCATAAGTCGACAACTCACCCTCGACCGTAAAGGAACCTCGCAACGGCGACTGGAAGTAAATCAAATCGTTACCTTCGCCTCCAAAGTGCAGCGATTCGCTTCCCTTGAACTGCCATCGTGGCACCATCCCTGCCGCGCGGTTTGGGGCTCTGGTCAGCGTATGCTGAGCCCATTGGCCTTTTGGTGAACTTCCTGATGCCGTTGGTAGAACCCCATTTTTCTCCTGCATCGCGCGAGCATACTGCTTCGCGGAGCGGACCTTGATATCCCAAGACGTTCCAACTCCTTTGCGATTGGTGGAATCGAGTACCAGATCCAGCAATGCATTCGCCGCGGTACACAGTTCGGGAACGTACGAAGCTTCCCAGGCGGCCACAAATTCCGGCCAGCGTTCCGTCATAGACAAGCTGTCAGATAGGCCTTTATCGCGAGCAGGCGTCAATTCTTTCAATGCCGCTGCGGCCTGCTCCAGGTCATCTGCGGCGATTGCGACCAGAACCAGCATCGCCAGACGCGACCGCGCGATCTGTTCTGACGAAGGAGTAACTTTTTGAACAAGTTCCCTGAGCTCGTCGAGTTTGCCCAACTCCTTTGCCACTGCGACAAGATCCAACGCCGGCCCAATCAGTTCACCACCACTACGAACTCGCGTCGTTCGGCCGCCGCTATTTTGTGTTGTTTGACTAGTGGATCGCCTGGCAGGTGCCAAGACGATTGGTGCGACCGGCAATGGATCGGCCGGAGCGTTGTCTGCATAAAGTCGAAACGTTTCGTGATCGACATTTGGCAACACCCAATTTTTGAGCGCCCCATAGCGATCCGCGAGTGGCATTGAGCGCGTTTGAAGCAGGATTCCGTCTAGATCAGTGGCCCGGAACTTCTCCTCGATGACCTGGCCCAATATGCGGCGATCAGCGGCACTTCGATCATGCGTCGGAGCCAGTAGATCTGCCAATGTGGCCTTGGTCAGTGTCTTCGGCCAATCGCCCGTCAGCGTGACATTTCGCACTTTGACAGCAGTAGCATGCTTGTCGTGATAAAAACCGAACTGTCGGCTGTTTTCGTCCTCCAGCAGACGTTCGCACACGATCGAGCCATTCACCTGAATGGTGACGATATTGCCTTTTAAGGAAATCTCGGTTTGATTCCATGCATTGTCTTTCAGCTTTACGGGATCGCGTCGGATCGACGCATCCACCAGTGTGTGATCGGCCGCCAACCCCCCGTAAGCATCCTCTGGATTCGAGCCGTCGGTCATCCAATGCAATTTCAGGCCATCAGGATCCAGCAGCATCACCAGTCGATCGAAAGCTGGATGAACGTGAGTACCACCAGCGCCGGGTTCGTACCAGAACTCGTATTGCAGCCGATCACCGTCGACCAGCGGCCGTCCGTAGTACAAGCGACTTTGCTGTATGGCAGCTTTGCCATAGCCATTGGACGGTATCAAACGGCCATGAATGACTCCCTCTTTAGACCACCAGTCGTACTCCCGTTCGTCGCTGGCTGTGGTGGGTGGAGTCCGTGGTGGCTGCGATTCTCCGTAGAAGTCTGAGCTCCACCCCAGTAGTGATTCTCCTTGAGACAGCCGCACCTCTGCGAGGACCTCAGGACGACCCGTGATCTGAATGTTGCGGAAGCATGTTTGCCAGACGCGATCGCACTGCAGGAAATACCATGGCGACGTGGTGGTCGAGTACGGCTCCGTGTGGATCAGATGCCCGTTCACGGTGTACTGAATCTTGTCGGGCGTCACCGACAGCTTGATGCGGTTGTAATGGTCGCTCTTCTCTGGTGGATCTGGTTTACGAACCGCGTCGCCACGATTGCCGATTGCAAAAATGGATGTATCCGATCCGCCGTTCAAGCCCTGAAAGACCACGCCGCCGAAGCCGCTGTTTGCCTCGGCCCAACCCCCGAACCAGCCTTCACATGACAGTTCAAATGTCCCGGTTAGTGGGTATTTG
This sequence comes from uncultured Schlesneria sp., assembly GCA_966211735.1. GTDB lineage: Bacteria > Planctomycetota > Planctomycetia > Planctomycetales > Planctomycetaceae > Schlesneria. The sequence goes on along the minus strand of CBIHQO010000030.1, from coordinate 6,019 downwards.
AAGTACAGGTGGCTTTGATCGGGGCCGCAGACATGGGTCAGCAAGCCTTCCTGCGCGATCCACCACATCGGCACGGCCCCGGCAGCCTCCGTGCGCGCGGGGACGGTGGATGATGCGGTCCAGTACTTGAGTCCGGTGTTTGTCGGTTGGTGATCCAATCGACTGGCCAACTCTTCCCCAATCAGGCTGGCGTTGTAATCGTGACGCGCCAATCCCATGAGGAGATGTTCCTGCACACGCGAGCCGTGCAGGAAAAAGTTGAGTTCCAGTTGGCGACCGGCTTCGGCCAGCCTCGGATCGCGCATCGCTGCCTGGGCGAGGATGGCATCCATGACTTGCGGACGCCTCTGGTAGTCGCCCTGATTGGGAAGCGCCTTGCGCCGCTCATCGAGGTAGGCGTTGAGGGCGCCGGACGCAGAATCGTCCCCTTTGCCAATCTCAATCAGCAGCAGTACGAACCTCGCATTCTCCAGATTCTGTTCGACATACGGTAGGACAAGTTGTCGAAGTTCATCCAGCTTGCCGACTTCATTCGCGGCCAATGTCAGTAGATCAGCAGTGCTGAACAACTGGGTTTGTCGAGTCCCCCGAGGCGCGGTGCCGCGTAATGAATCGAATTCGGAAGGAGCGTGATCTGTGGGAAGCAGGCATGTAATAACCCGTAACGACTTCCGATCAGCAGTCGGCAGCGTCCACTGCTTGAGAAGCTCGTACTGCTCGGCAGCGGGAATCTGGGCGAGTCCACTCAAGATCAAGGCTCCGGCGCGTCCGGGGGTGTCCTGACCGTAGTTCCGTGATACGGGGAGGTCAGCATATTGACCGAGGTAATCGAGGGAATCGGTCTGCAGTCCGGCGCGGGCATATTCTGCCGCGATCTTCATTAGTTCCTGACGGCGGCGTTGCTGCCCGTAGTCGCCGCTGTAGTTGCGATACATGGGAACCAGGAATGCGAGGTAGTCTTCGAGATGCTTTTTGCCTGCGGCGTTGTTGCCGGCTCGGAAATGCAATCGCGCGAGTGCGAAGCGGTACGTTCGCATCGGTTCCTCTTGAGAGGATGCTCGACCCTGTTGCATATTCTGCGTGAAGTGATCGATGGCACGTTCCAACAGTGGGATGGCGACCACCGGAAGATCTGGCATGGTCAACGCAGGAACAGCGACATGACAGGCCAGTTCGCTGGAATATTGCAACGAATCTTGCTTCAGACGTGTGCTGAGTAATTCCAGTTGCTGATGAACCGCTGCGGTGTCGTGGGTTGCCAGTGCCAGTTGTGTCGCCAGGACCCGCCCCGCCAATTCTCCCAGTGGTTGTTTTAACCTCGATGCAATCGCTTCGTTCAGATCATCGACTTTTTTCGCCCGGACAGCCGCCTGCACCAGCAATAACCCGACGCTTTGCGGCGTCTGGTTGGGATTCGTGGCCAACGGACGTGGATACAGAAACAGCTCCAAAGGACGTGTTTCCGGCAGCACCGCATGCTTCAGCACTTCGTAGATGACGACATCGTCGACTGCTTTCTTCCGCCAGAGAGCTTCGACTGTCGTCAGACGTTGTTCGACCTTCTGCAGCACCGGCGATTGTTCACTGGCTTGCGGTTGCGCGATCGTAGGAAAGCCTGAGGAACTCGATTGATCTGCCTGCATTACCTCCACTGGTGGTCCCGCATGTAACGCTTGTGAGATCGCTTTGACGGAGAGTTCGGTCAAGCCGTGCTCGGCAGCGAGCTTCGCGATCTGGGCGGCCTGTTCGAATTGGACCAACGTGACGACGCTGCTTTTTGTCCCTCCCGCTGGAGGAGTTGTGCTGGCCGAGCGTATTGAAGGAACTGGTGATGCAACTTGAGAGACGATCGCCGGGGCCAGCATCTGCTCCCACCGGGACAAGTAGTGCGACTCGTTTTCACCCTGAGGAACGGGCCGCTCGCGCCTGCTTGTCTTCTTTTCTTCTTTTTCCTTCGCTTTGGTTGGCGTCTTCGGAATGACGAGGTCGAGCATTTCGGTCCATCGCTTTTCAGCAGCCTCTTTGTCGCCTGCGTCAAATGCGATCTGACCCCATTCCCTGAGGATCGCCATCGTGTAGCCGTTATCGGAGTTCCGGCGAGACGCCTCCAAAGCTCGTGCCGCCAGAATTTCACCGCTGTCTCGCAACTTTTCCTGCTTGAGGCAATCACGAGCCAGCAGCCACAATGCCGTTTCCTGCAATGCCACTGCTTTCTGATTCGCGGTGAATCCCCCTTTCGCTGGTTGTGGCTCAAGAGGTGTGCGGGCGAGAACCTCTGTCAAGTGCTTGAGGACTTTGTCGGCGGTGTCCGTATCACCAGTGGAAATCGCCAGTTGGATATCCAGGATGAGCACCGACAGATCATCGGGACGCTTCGAAACAACATCGGCAATCGCGTCCCGTGTCTTGGGCAGCATGCCCGGCTTCTTGGTGACTTCTGCCAACAGCCGACCGAGGGCACTCGTCATGCTCGCTTTATCGAGGTCTCGCGATTCTACCAACAGGACGAGATCGACCGGCGCTGCCGCTTTGCCATCCGCACCCAATGATCCCGTCAGCAATTCTGGCAGTGTTTCCGGCCGTAAATCTCCCAACGCCGCCTGGAAGCCGTTTTGCAGTTCGTTCTTCATATTGTCGCCGCCATAGCGCTGCGCGGTGACCAGGTCGTCGCCTCTGGAGAGCGCTTGCTGATACAGGCGGATCGCGTCGACAGGGTAGCCCAGGGTACGTACTTCCTTACCGAGCGCAATCGTATTTCGAAGCTTTCGATAGACTTCGTATTCCCTGTTGCCATAGTTGCCAGTTGTCTTGTCATTGATAGCCATCAGGATGATGCGTCGAGCATCGTCTTTTCGTCCCCTTTGGCGGTACAAGTTCACGAGCGCTTTCCCGGGCGTATAAGTGAACTCGTTCCCTGTCATCAAACTTTGTTCTTTGGTCGCGGCCTCAAGATAAAGAATGGCCAGATCGACACAGGATTCATGAGCCATCAGTTCCTGAGCGATTTCCCAATGCGTGTAATAGCCGACCTGCTGGACCCCCTTCATGGTGGGCAACAGTTTTTCAAAAACCGCCTTGCCCTCGTCGACTCGACCTCGACGCAAGTCGATCATGGCGAGCAACGGCTCGCCCGCCTGCCAGTTCTTGAGCTTGCCGCGAGCCTCTGTGACTTCAGCCGCCAGGGCGTCCAGCTTTTTCGACTGTGCCGCCATGGCCAGGATACGGCTAAGCAGGGTCGTCATCTTTCCATCGCTGTTCCAACTTTGGATATTGCCGAACCCTGTCCAAGCTCCTGTTTGGGCGAGCGATGTCTCCGTCGGAATAATGCCCTGCCGTGCGTAGTCGTAGATCTCCGGCATGTTCCAGAACACATCACTGTTCAGATTAGAGAGCAATTGCGCCCGTTGGTCGGGTAGATCCGCCCAGGCTTTCTTGAACAGCGAGATCGATCGATCCTTCGTCTTGTCGCGTCGCGACATATTGCTGATCAGGTTTGTCAGCTCGTAGGGGCTTTGTCGGAACGACTTCAGGTCGATCTCTTCGTAGAGGGTCGCCAGGTCATCCAGTTTGTCGGCGTTCTCAAACGCATTCTGAATCTCCCAGTACCCATTGCGCAGCAGCCGAGGATCCTTCTTGAGAGAGACCCTAAAGTGTTCCAAAGACTCTTTGTGTTTGCCGTCTCGAACCAGTTGCATTGCCAACTGATAGCGGAATTGCGGATCGTCTCCCTTCGTCTCTGCGTATTTCGCCGACAATTCCGCCACCTTCTTGGAATTGTCGGCGGCCGTGTAGTATTCAATCAGCGTCTCGATCAGCTTTTGAGACTTCGGCGAGTGCGCCAGTTGATCTTCGACCTTCTTGGTCATTTCCGGCAGCTTGCCAGATCGTTTCAAGACCTGTAGCGCCTGCTGGCGCGCTCCGCTGTCGTCGCCGCCCGATCGCCGCCCACTATTCAGTGCATACTGAGCCGCGGTGCCAGCAGATCGTCGCAGCAATTGATGAGCGATCTGCGTCGCAACGTCATTCTTGCCTTGTGATTGATACTGCTGCATCAGGTTCATCAGGACCTCGGTTTTGTTACCGGCCTGGCGACCTGCGCGAGACAGCACCGCTTCGGCCTGTTCATGCATGCCCAGTTGATGCATTTGTCTGGCGAGTTGAATCTGCAGGTTGGAATCGAGCCGCAGCCCGAACAACCGTTCGGCAGCGGTTCGTGCGCGATCGATGTTGCCGCTGTTGACCGACAACCTCAATGCGGCGATCTCACGCTTCTGCATCATCTGCTGATCGGCGGCCGGAAGCGCCTCGATGATCGCCAATGCTTCCTGCGGATCTCCTCGCTTCTCGTGCAGCCGTGCCAGGTCAAACGGCATCTCTTCATCGCCAGCCAGCGAATTGGTGGCTTCCGTTAATACAGTCAGAGAATCATCTTTATCGTCGCTCCACCAGAAGAGATAGCCGAGTCCCAGCTTCCAGAAGATCTGTTGCTGCGCCGGAGTCGACGGGTGGTTTAACTTCTGCAGGAACTGATCGCTCAGACTGGGTGTGGGGTCGGCGTCGGGGTCCACCGCGACTGTCTGTCGCAACATTTGCAGGGATGAATGATCGTAGATGGCATTCGGGGTGGGGAAGTCGACTTGCTCGTGCTGCTGGTTGTTGCCACGCCAGATATAAAAGTAGCCTGGGGAGCCGTAGGGGTTATTGCTGGCATTTCGTTTTCGAGTGGCAGCCGGCAGCTTCTTATCGGCTTCGTGTCTGCTGACCGCGATTGCCAGATACCGATCCCACAGTCCCAGGACATCGCCAAGTTCCTTTTTCTGAGCGCGTTTGGCCATTAACCGGGCCAGGATCTGCGCTTGATACTGCGGCGTGGACACATACTGAGAATAGTTGTTGTAACCACCAGATGTCGCGTTTGCAGGTGCATCCGATTTCATCTCGGCGAGCCGATCCAGCAACTTCAACGTAGTCACATAGTCGCCGCGTTGAATCGTTCCCGTCATGACCGATGCAATCTGCACGGGCGACTTCGCTGCCTGCAACGTCTGCTGAAACAACTTGTCCGCATCTTCGGTGCGGCCGGCTCGTTTGAGTTCGGCGGCGACCGCCTCCAGAAAGGTCTGGCCGTAGTTCATCATCGATGTGGCGTCGTCAAGCTCTTTGTAGACCGCCAGGACGTGTTCGAGTTCCTCCTTGTCCAGTGGGTCGAGCTTCATTTCACGCTCACCGGTCTCCTCGTTCACAACGGCGGCTGCCTGAGGACCGCCACGCGAACCAAGCAGCGTCAGATACGTCGACTTGATGCCGATGTCGGCTTCCGGTTGCTGCGACAGCTTCTTCAGGATCTCGTACTGCTCTTTGCTGTCATTGCGAAGCGCGGCCAAATAGTAGGTGTCGATAGTGGTACGACGATCCGTCGATTTCTCCGCTGCCTCACGATGCTGTTTGAGGAAATTATCTTCCTTGCCGGCGTTTTTGGCGAACAGTTGCAACCAAGCCAAACTCGCCAGTCTGGTCGTCCCGAAATCGTGTGGAGCCCAGAATGGCTGCTGCTGCGTATAACCAGGGTTGTAGTAGTTGTTCTGGTCCAGTCCAACGGCCTGACGGATGGTATACGTATACTGCAGGCGTCGCATAAACGGATTCATCTCGCGAAATTGGACGGCAGGACTCCGCTGCCGCCCTGTGTTCTTTTTCGCCTGGTTTTTCGCCATCAGCGTCTGTTCATCATCATTAATGGTCATCGCCAGAATCGTTTCGAACCGACGGGCTGCCTCTTCGGGTTTCGTCGACGCCAGGGCGACTCCCTGGCGATACAGCAGCTCCCAGTTCTTGGGTTGGTCGCGAACCAGTCGCTCGAGAATGCCCAGCACCTGGTCGTAGTTCTTCTGCGTCAACAGCGAGTCGACCGACTTGATGAGTTGCTCGGGATCTTTTTCCTCAGCGGTGGCTCGCGTCAGCAAGGCAGTCGCCTCTTCGGAATCACCCGACTTCATCAGCAATTGCGCCAGACGCATCG
>CBIHQO010000029.1:0-18238 GCA_966211735.1 uncultured Schlesneria sp. | reverse complement strand
GTTCGGCCGTTTTCCAAACCGGCCGACCGTTGACCTGCATCACTGTCGTGTCGTAGTCGATTCGAGCGAGGCTCATCTGCAACTGGCGCGGGGCAGCGGATTCACCATCGGCGTTCAGCAGTACCCACTCAATCGACGTCGCCTCATCAACTTTGACGACTTGCTTCGCCGGAGGTTTCACACCGATATGAACTCCAGCCGTATCAACTTCCAGTCGACACGTTGTCGAGACCGAGCGGCCACCGTTCTCAGTGACAGTCGTTGTCGCCGTCGTCGTCCACAACCCGGGACGTTGATCCTGAGGAATTGCGATCATCAGATCAGCGATACCATCATCGTTCAGCTTCTGTTGAACCTCGGTCAGTTGTTGCACGTTGCGACCACTGAAGTCGCCGAATGTGTAGTCCGGGTATTGCTTCGAAGCGAATGCCGTGCGACGCCACGAACCACTCACGCTGACATCGAGTCCGGCTGCAGGTTGCCCGAACAGGTATCGGCCGGTCGCGTGCACGACGGGCGGTTCCTGCACGAATCTTGGCTGCATGGCAACGGCTTCGGCGGCGATGCGGATTGGCACGAACGATTCAATCAAGGCCGATACTGTCCCCAGGTTTTCCTTCGCGCCAGGGATGCGAACGTCGAACCGATAGACACCGGTCTGGCCTGTTTCGGTCGATGGGTAGTCAACTTGAAAGACACCTTGATGATCGGCTTTGGGCAGGCAGTGCAGGTCGGCGACGACTCGTCCGTCGGGCCGCGTAACCTTCACCGACAACGGAAAAGGGGGCGGACAATGTCCCAGTCGATCACGCAAGATCCCCGTCAGGTGGACTTTGTCACCCGGTCGATAGACACCCCGCTCGGTATACAGCATCGCTTCGTAGTGATCCGGCCAGGCTCGACCGGATTGGTCGACCGTATCGATCATCCACGAATGCCGGTCGGGAAGCAGGTAATTCAGGTCGCCGTTGCGTTCCGCGGTCAGCAGCCAGGCCGCACCATCGGGATGATTGTCGGGGATACTCAGTGCGGCCAGTCCTTCGGCGTCGGTCGTGGCCTGGGCCAGGATCTGGTTGTTGAACGAACGAGCGGTTACGGTGACGCCCGCTTGCGGCTCGGCACTGCGCAGCGACATCGCCCAGACCAGCCAGCCGTCACGTCCTCGCTTGGCGGTCAGCCCGAGATCCGTGATCGCCACGGTCGTGACTTCGCGGTTCCAGTAGTCCCCGACGTCGGCAACCGTGACACGATAGATGCCGCTGAGCGGTTGTGGCGGCGACTTTCGCTCAATAGCTTGTTCCGAACCCAACAGTTGCCGCAGGTCGAGTGCAACGGTCTGCGGAACATCCTTGGGCAGGTCAAGACTACGCTGACGTTCATGCACAACGCTGCGCATCGTGGCAGCGTCGTGACGACCCTGCAGAAAGGCCGCCAGGTTGTTGGCGTGCAATTTCGAGCCGCTCATGCGAACGCCGTTGATGTTCACGCACTGGACATCGACCGTCAGGTTCCCATCCGGAATCAGAATCCCCTGCCCCGATGCAATGCGCAGTTCGGACGGCCGATGCGGCACATCGATCTGAATCGGTGACGTCTCGCCGAGTGTCTGACCATCGTTGGCCAGGATCGTCTGTGGGAGCGAGATCGCATACCGCTGGCCACACAGGAAGTGACCGCGCAGCACGACACCAGCGTGATACGAATTCGCATCAGCATCACCCGGCGAGAATTCCACTCGTAGATTTTCGACGGCAGGCGAGATCTTCACCTTCGGTCGTTCTTGATCGGCCGACAGGCCTCTCGAGAAGTAAAGCTGCACAGCGACATCACTGTCGAACGAATCGGGATAGACCAGCGACCGGACCAGGGCGAACGCGGTGGGTAATGTCAGATCGCGGGCCTGAACCGTCCCCAGTGACAAGTCGGCACCGGCTCCGGTCAAGTTGGCGGCCAGAGCGATACGCAATGCGCCGGAAGGGCGGCTGGTGCGCACGATCAATTTCGAAGACGCTTCCTTGGTCAGCACGGTCGCGTCGAGTGCTCGTCCACCAGACCGTGGCGGCACAATGGTCGATGAGTTGACGAGATCAACGTTGCCCTTGGGTGGATCGACGGGATCGATTGCCGGAAACGCGGAATCCGAGAGCACCATCGCTCGCAACAGATCGGCGGGAGCGACAGGCTGATTGAAGATCAGCTCAAACGAGACGTCCTCTTTGGCGCACGACTTCAAATTCGTCAGCAGCCACATCAGCGGGCGAGTCTCGAAATGGAATCGCTTCGAGGCGGGATCGAGTTCGGCTTGAGTCTGCTCGGTGAAGTCGACCGCGGCCGTCAGATCGAACTTGCGACCGGCGGGCAATGGCTTATCGAACACAAAGGCCAGCCGATTGGTCGAAACCCAACGCCAGTGTCCAGCCACCTGTGGCGAAACATGGAACGGCGCGTGTTCGAGCGGCTGGTTCAGTTCGCGTTCATCCACGATTGGACGATCGAAGATTGCCAGCAATCGTTCGGCCGCATCAAAGTTCTGGGGTGCTTTCAGCACCTCGTCCGACGTGGCATTCTCAGGCAGCAAGGCACTCGTCGAGTTGGCGAGGGGTAGCCAAGCTGTGATCCGAGTCGGCTCGATCACTGCGGCAACCCGCGGATTAGCTGCCACTTCGATCACTGATGGGTCGGTGAAGTCGGGTTCGTCGGCAGCGAGCGGCACGGCTTCAGATGGGGATGCAGCGGCTCGCGGCGAGGTCACATCCAGCAATACCAACGAGTTGTGATCGTGCCGCGGAGCCCATTCGTAGCGAATCCAGACCAATCCCACCGCATTCAGCGACAGAAACATCCCCACCACCAGCCAAAACCGGCTGGAACCCTGCTGCGACATGATCGCCTCCCTGCTGTTGACGACCGGCAAAAAGTGCCGGTCCGAACGTGGGCGGATCTGTAACAGAACTCAGTGATTTTCGGAACAGGAAATTGGCCAGACAGAGTGCCACGGAATCCATGACTCCGCTGGCCCGTCACGCACCCGAATCGGTGAACAGCAGTGCAGATCACATCAGCAACAACCACCATCAGCGTGGCGGGCGGCTCGGTTGATTCGAGGGATTCATGTCCGTCCGGAAGCGGACAACTCGGACGTAGTCTCTCGCACCGCGAAAATGGTCCTGCGAGCTGGCCGAAGGAGCGGTCGCAGGGAATTCGGGTTCGCTCTGTGACGGACGATTGGCACCGTAGCCATCCGACAAAGTTTCCAGAAACGCCACGACGTCGTTCTCTTCGGTGTCGGTCAAACCGAGCTTGCCGAGTTCTTCCTTGTTGACGTTCTCGATGACATCCGGTGCCCCGAATTGTTCCGGATTCTTATCGCGTCGATTATAGAACGCCACGACATCCTTCAAGCTTTTGAACGCCCCATTGTGGAGGTAGGCCTTCACGAACTGGGGGTGAGGCCGCTTGGCGACATTTCGCAGCGTCGGCACCTTCACTTTGCCCAATTGAGTGTCGTCCTTCAGCACGGACCCCAGTCCGGTGTCTCGATACTTCGTTCCGTCGGCATTCACGGACGATGACGCTCGATAGAAGGGATTGCCTGGATTGCGAGGTGCTCCCACGTTGTCATAGGAGAAGTCTGTAAAGAGCGGCGGCGATCCGTCAGCCCCTTTTTGATGTGGGTGACAGGCCGTGCAGCCCGCTTTATTCGCGAACAAATCCAAACCCCGTTGTTCCGCCGCCGTCAGCTTGGCTTGCCCAGCCAGAAACGCGTCATACTTGGAGCTGAAGGCATTGACTTCGCGTGACGCTTCGTAGGCGGCGATCGCCCGCGCAATCAGATCGAACGCCTCTTCGTCGCCCGACTCGGTCAGGGCTTTGGGACCATAGACTTTCGCGAACAGCCCGCGATAGGTGGCATGCTTGACCTTGTCGACGACATCAGCCGCCGACGCGTTGTTCATTTCCAGCGGATTGAGGAACGGCCCCTTGGCCTGTTCGACCAGATCGTCGGCGCGACCATCCCAGAACTGGCCGCCAACCCACGTTTCGTCTTTGGCGTTGTACTCGCGTTTCGGACTGAAAGAGGCGTAAGCGGCGGATGGTGGCTTGCGATTGCCAAAGCGACCCGGAGCCGCCCCTTGATAGACAGCCGTCTGCAGATTTGTATTGGAATCGGGGCCAGTGAACCCCACCTCGGGCGCGTGGCAACTGGCACACGACTGCCCGGCCGGAGAAGACAAGTTCTTATCGAAGAAGATCTGCTTGCCCAGTTGTTCCAGCGGCGATAGATCCGCCGCGCTCAATCCCTTTGCGCTGGCCGCCAGCACACTACAGGTCAGCAACCAACGACCGGATCGAGCGATCTGATCAAGTGAAAACAGGTTGGTGAAGGGATGGTGCATGATGACCTCCTGCGATGCGAACGCATCAATCTCGAACGGCGCGGCCTCGCGCTGGATTTGTAGTGGAATGTCAGGGTTTTATGAGAAGAACGGAAACTCGACAACTGCGGTTACGTCAATGCAAGTCAAGGGGATGACGCAACCTGCGGCAGATTCTGCCGAATCTTGTCGGCATCCAGGAAGACCGATTCGATACATCGTCGGGTAAACATGGCGGCAGGATTGCCATGCCAGACCTCTGACGACGATCCTCCCAGCCAAAACGTGGGCATAAGCCGCTGCTTCTCCGTAGTGGAGAGGCTGCAGGGTCAGAGCCGGATTCGAAGCAAGCCCCTCCTTCAAACATGTTGAACGCCACGCCACCACACTTCGGAGTAGCGGGCAAGAAATTTGCCTTTGAGCTAAGCCGAGATCCGCAATCACTAGATGGTGATTCTCAGGCATGCTATGGACAACATTGATACGTTCAGTTGGCCTCTCCATTTTGAAGAGCAGGTTAACGGTTGGCGAAGACTCGCCATGTGGCCTGATGATTTGCCAAACAGTTATTGCGACTACAGATTCATGACATTAAGATCAGTTTTCCTAATCCACTGGGCCGAGTGGTTAAGTTTGCTGTCTCATGGTGTCGTATGGCGACGTTCGACCAAGCCTTTCCAGCCGCGGTCCAGGAACTCGACGAACGAGGCCTGTTGCTGAACGTACATCTCGTTCGTCTTGTCGATGGCGACCAGCAACTGTTGCGAACCATCCGCGAAGCCCTCATTACCGACGGTCTGGCTCAAGATCGCTACGGGGTTGGCCTAGCAAAATCCGCGGACTTTGACTCGCAACGGGCCACGTACCACCTCCAGCGTTCCGCACAAGCCGTCATCGCAGAATCACCAGACGAAGTCGTCTTCGCTGGAGAATCGCAAAACGAGGCCGATTGGTGGCTGATGAGCGGCGGAGCCACATCCGGACCGTACTCGCTGGATTCACTCATCCAAATGCGGCGACTCGGCGATGTCTCGGACACGGATATGGTGCGACAAGGCGCGAAAGGAATGTGGCTGATCCCGAAGGATGTCGCCGAACTGGCGGATATCTCGCCGACCAAGCGAACGATCACCAGGAAGGCTGCCGCATCGGCCCCGACTCTATCAGCAGTCGTTGCCCCCACGGTCGCGCCAGAGATCTCGCGACAGGAAGCTCGGCAGTCAGCAGTAGATCGCCACGCCGTTGTACCGATTGCGTTCCAATCCGCTTCGGTTTCGCAGCGACCAATCGTTGAGAATGGGATCGAGTATTTCCTGTGGGATGCGGGCAATTCAGTTGGCCCGGTTGGCCGTCCGGAATTGCAGGCCCGTCTTGATTCGGGCCAGCTTGAGGCGGGTGATTTCGTTCAAGTCGGTAGGAACGGAGATTGGCAACCCCTGTCGCTGGCGCTGGGTGCTCCGCGACCTCCGCTGCAAATCCCGCAATCGGCACTGAACGCCCTCAAGGGAGACCTGAGCGACTTCGACATTGCGGCCGTGCCGACGCTGTCACGAGCAGCAACCCCACAAGCCCCGATCCCCGTGGTGAAGCAGGGCCAGCCGAAGTCCTCCAAACCGGCTGCGAAGCAAACCGTTGAACTCCCCGCCAGCCCCATTATTCGAGTCTGGGTTCAAGCAGGCCATCTTGTGGGGGGGCAGTCTCGACTGTGGGCCATCGTAGCCACGGCCGCATGTTCGATCGCCGGTGTGATCTGGCTGTGCCAGCCCCCCTCAGCCGGTGTGATTTATCAAGAGTTGGTAGCCACCCACAAAAAGATCAGCGAAGGCCGCCGTCTTCAACCGGGGTCAAATAAACCAAGCAAGGTCGCCTCTGAGGATCTGGAACGAATCGTTGCCATCAAAAATGGTCTGGCCAAGCGAGCATCGGCCAATCAGCCTGCGATCCAGGAATTGCTGTGGGCTTGTGAATATGGATTGGTCCCACTCCTGGAACAGCCGTATGGCTCAAAAGATTTAGAGCGTATTTTTGCCGATCATATGGGTCGCGCCGAACGATTGATTGATCCTGCAAAGATCACTCCCGACCAGGCACCTGTCGTCGAGCCGAGCCAAAGGACGCCCGAGTGAAGAACCCATGATTCGTCGACTGCTATTAGGAGTGACGTTATTGCCTCCGGGCCTGCGCCGCCGGATGGCCACAGGTCTGGGCAGACGATCCTCGTCCGGGAATGTTCGAGCTCTGATTCGCGGATTGAATGATGACAACCAGGAGGTGCGTGACGCGAGTGCCAATGCGCTGAAAGCGATTGGCCCCTCTGCCGCCAGTGCCTTGATCGCGGCCTTAACTAGTGAATCGTCTCAGTGTCGTCCTCGCATCGCTCTAGCATTGGGGCAGATAGGCGCGGCACCGGAAGTTGTTGTGCCGCCGCTCACACAATTACTGCGCGATCCGATCTCGACCGTGCGCGTCGCCGCAGCTAACGCGCTGAGTGAATCCGGTTCGAGAGCCGCCAGTGCCGTCAACAGTCTGGGTCGGGTCGCCGAGCGGAGCGACCCGGAATCGACCGCGGCGGCACTGAATGCTCTTGGTCAGATCGGCCCTGCGGCGCTGCCGTGTCTGCCTGTCATCATCGCGAGACTTGAGCACGATGATCGCAACGTTCGCGTGGCGGCATCGCAGGCGATCGGAAAACTCACCGAGGCGGTGGGGGCCAATATTGATGCGGCCGATTGCATGACGCCATTGACGGAGCTGCTGTTTCATCGAGATTTTGGCGTACGCGAGGCCGCGGCTCAGGCCTGTGCCGCGATCGGTCCCGCCGCCATGGCGGTCCTGCCGGCCCTGATCCAGCAATCGCAGGATAAGCGAGTCGGGTTGCGTCACGCCATTGTGACAGCACTCACGAACATCGCACCGGGCCATCCGGACACGTTCTTGACCTTGGTCGCGCTGACTCTCGATAAAGAATGGACAATCCGGGAAGCCGCCACACGAGGCTTCATTCCCTTCGGACCGAACGCCAGGAACGCCGTCCCTCGTTTGAAAGTGCTGCTAAACGACGAGCGACCACGAATTCGCCAGGCGGCGATTGAAGCGTGCGCCGCGATTGGATCCGCCGCACGGTTTCTGGTGGACGACGTCTATTTGCGCTTGTTCGACAAAAGCGAAGAAACTCGCAACGTGGCACAGATTGCTTTTCACCGATGGGCTCCCGATTTGGCAGAGTTCTTGCCAACTCTCTTCCAGGAACTCGACTCGACGAATGAAGTTCGGCGGCAAACAGCCGCAGGAATTCTCAAAGGATTTGGATGCCATGCGGCCACTATTATTCCAGTCTTAATAGCAACTTCGGGAAATCCTGATATTCGCGATGTTGTTTCCAGTTTAATGAAATAAATTTGTTTTCAGAGACAATTCCTGTTGATAATCTGAAGAGAGTACGTTGCAAGGGTGTTGAAATCGACGTCTCTCGTTCCAGCAGGTTATCGTTGAGAAAGGGTTTGTGATGGCAAACAGTCGCCCTCGTCGCGGATTCACCCTGGTTGAGCTTCTGGTCGTCATTGCGATCATCGCTCTGCTTGTCTCATTGCTGATGCCGGCCGTCCAGCAGGCTCGCGAAGCGGCACGCCGAACGGCTTGCCAGAATAATCTCAAGCAGATCGGCTTGGCTTTGCACAATTATCACGATGCTTTCAAAGTGTTTCCGCCAGGCTATACGAGTTCAGTCCAGGCATGGAATCGCGATAGCGCCAACCTGGCGAATCATTCGGCTTGGGGCTGGGCCACGATGATCTTGAATCAATTGGAGCAAGGTCCTGCGGCTGATCAGTTACAGCCAGGCACCGAAGCTCCGACTCAGGCCATCGTGAATCTCGAATCCAACAAGATGCAGGAACTCCAACGCCAAATGCCGATCTTCCTATGCCCGTCAGATACCGGACCTCTCCTCAACGATCTCCGCCCCCTGATGTTCATAGCGAGTGGCGACAACAATTGGGCTCATCCTGATCCCCCCGGGTTGCCGTCATTTCCAATGGGAAGAGCGAGCTATGCTGGAGCACATGGTGTGACGATCAAGCACCCCAGCGAAGGTATTTTCGACCGCGACACGAACATTTCGATCGCCGATGTGATTGATGGGACCAGCAACACGTTTCTAGCAGCCGAGCGCCGCTATATCGGCTTCGGCGGTGCCGTGTGGGGTGGTGTCAGCCGGTTTGTCGAACAACCGTCGTTGCCGGATGACGGACCTTTTGGCGTCGTTGCCAGCTTCACGCCGAAAATCAATTCGGGGCAGATTGATCCAAACTACCCTGGGATCACTGTTCACTACGGTGCGTCGAGTATGCATCCTGGGGGAGCTAACTTCCTGATGTGCGATGGATCTGTTCGCTTTATTGGCGAGAATATTCAGTGGGTGCCTGCTCCACTCCCCATGTATTGGGGCGTCTATCAGAAATTGGGCAGCAGAAATGAGAGACTTTCCGTTGGAAATTTCTAGCACCTGATTTGATCGTTGCAGCCTAGATCAGCAATTCCTTCACCACACCGCAGCCTTCGTGCGCAATCGGCAGCGGCTGGCCATGGTTGTCGTATTCGACCTTAGTTGAATCGATACCCAGCGCCGCAAACCAGGTGTGGAACATGTGGCCGATGTCGACGGCGTCTCCTTCGACGGACGTTCCCAGGTGGTTCGTTTTGCCGATCACCGCCCCCTTTTTGATGCCAGTTCCCGCGAGCGCCAGCGACCACGACTCGGGCCAGTGGTCGCGGCCAATGTGTCCATTGATCCTGGGAGTTCGTCCGAACTCTGACATCGCGATCACCAGGACGCGGTCCAGCATCCCTCGTTGGGCCAGATCTTCGATGATCGCCGAGTAAGCCTGGTCGAAGCGTGGCATCAGGCTTTGATGACCCAGGAAATTGTCGCCGTGCGTATCCCAGCCGTAGCTGGTCACTTTGACGAAGCGAACGCCGGCCTCGAGCATGTTGCGAGCCAGCAGCATGTGCCGACCGAATTCATGCGATCCATACCGCGTGACATCCTGTTGACTCAACTTGGTCGCATCGAACAGATCCTGCCGCTTCATCAAGGCGGCCGCCATGTCATAGACCGCACCATGGGCATCCGCATTGTCGCGTCGGTGCCGCTCGGCATAGCGCTTGTTCAACGTGATTCGTAGCGCATTCCGAGCCTGGTCATCTTCTTCGGTGATCGTGGCAGGACGCAGCAGGTTTTCAGGAGGCTTGCCGTCACCGAAGGCCAAGGCTCCATACTTCGGTCCCAGGAAGCCCGCATCCTGATAAAAAAATCCGCCGCTGCCTGGCTTGATCGAAACATACGGCGGCAAGCCACTGGTCCCTGCCCCCATCAGCTTGGCCACGGCCGACCCGAAGAATGGATATGTCACGCCGCGGTTCTTGGGATCGCCCCGCTGGATCCGCGGCACACCCGCCGAATGTGAATTATCCTGCGTACACATATTGCGAACGAGAGACAGGTGATGCATCACCTTTGCCGTGCGTGGCATCAGTTCGCTGATCTGGACGCCCGGTAGCGACGTGGAGATCTGACGAAACGGCCCGCCGAATTCGGTGTTGGGCTTGGGATCCCAGCTTTCGTATTGGCTCATCCCGCCATCGATCCAGACGAACAGAACCTGCTTGTTGCTGGTTGCCAGTTCGTTCGCGATGGCAGGACTGACCAATCCTTCCAGGCCGCTCATCGCCAGAGCACCGCTGGCCGCAGAGGCCCCCAGCCACTGACGGCGCGAGATCGCATGTTCCCAGGGTTTGCAGAGTGGATTACGCATCGTCGACACTGCTCCTGTGACTCTACTGACTTCGCCCCACCCGCAATTGATCTCGGACTTCCATCAGAGCAAAACCCAACAGATTCAGTCCCTGCCATTGCTCTGGATTCGAAGCTTCTGGCACATCGGCACTCAGTCCGATTCCCCAGATCGAATCCAGCGGACTCGCTTCGACCAGCACTCGCTGTCCGGTGCAAATCAGGAAATGGCCAAGCTCACTTCGCTGACCAAACTTCAACAGATTGGCTTCGACCACAATCTCCCAGCGATGCTGCAGCCAGATTGCATCATCGAAATTCTTCACTCCGCGCCCCAGAGCTTTCGCTTTACCGGGGTCTTGTGCCAGCAGGATCTCGTCGCGAGTGGCTAGATCCCCAAAGAGTTCTGCCTTCCGCGCCATCATGAAGTGCTCGGCCGTCAGATAGCGATGCCCGGCATGAACGAACTCGGCCTCGTACCACTGGCTCATGCAGTTCTTTGTGACCGCGCCATTCGGCGCACGCCGATGACTCCAGAAATGGAGATACTCGACGCTCTCACCACGACCCAGTGCGGCCAGTAATTGTTCTCGATCCCTCACGCATGGCTCCATCAACAAGAATCTGGGCTCGACGCGATTTTGAAAGGTTCCGATCGACGATCTCTGGAAACACTGCAGAGGTCAGCAACACAGTGTGACCCCGATCGGCGGTGACGGCAAGACATTCTGTTCGCAACATCGCCGATTCGTTTGTTGTCGAGCGGAATGAACGCCATACTTTGCGGACGAGGCTGGCCCTTTCAATATTGTCAAAGCGATCATGGGAGGGCGAGGCTCCTGCCGAGCCGCGATGTGGGATCGTCATCCAATAACGATCACGGCTCGGCAGGAGCCTCCCCCTCCCAGAATGCATTTCCACGTTGCTCATCGAAGTCCTTCTCCGAGACCTCAACATGATCCACCGCTCCTTCGTCTGTTTGTGGACCTGCACTGTCCTTGCTTGTGCATCAATCACATGGGCTGATGACTTTACGATTCACAAATTCGAACGACAGGAACTAACCAACGAATATCTTTCCGAAGGGGCGAACTTCGGCGACTTGAACAACGACGGCAAGCCCGATGTCATGCATGGCCCCTACTGGTGGGAGGGGCCGGAACTGACGAAGCGGCATGAGATCTATCCTCCCGTCCCGCATAATCGCAAAGGCTACTCGAACAACTTCTTCACGTGGGTCTACGACTTTAATGGCGACGGCTGGAACGACCTGGTCAGCGTCGGGCTGCCGGGGTCACCGGCGATGCTGTACGTCAATCCGGGCAAAGACAAGATCGCCGAACCCGCCACTCACTGGGCGGCTCAGAAGGTGCTCGACGGAATCGGCAACGAATCGCCTCAATTCGTCAACCTGGTGGGCGACAAGCAACCGGAACTGGTTTGCAATCACCTGGGTCGACTCGGCTATGCCACCTTCAATCCGAAAAAAGGAGCCGATTCCTGGGTGTGGCATAGCGTGTCGGGCGAGATCGGCGAGTATCCGTTTCAGCACGGTCTAGGTGTCGGTGACATTAACGGCGACGGCCGCATGGATGTCATCTACAAAGGAGGCTGGTACGAACAGCCTGCCTCGGTCGATGGCGATCCCGAATGGAAGAATCACAAATACAACTTCACCGGTGCCGGTGGTGCCGACATGTTCGCTTATGACATCGACGGTGATGGTGACAACGATGTCATCACCAGCCTGCAAGCCCATGCGTACGGCCTGGCTTGGTTCGAACAGGTGAAAGGCGACGACGGTATCACGTTCAAGAAACATCTGATCGTTGGTGAAAAGGCCGAAGAGAGTCCCTACGGCATCCTCTTCACCGAGCCTCACACGGTCGCTCTACACGACATCGATGGTGATGGCCTGCAAGATATCGTCACTGGCAAGACGTATTGGTCGCATCACGACCGCAGCCCGCTGTGGGACGCCGGAGCGGTCGTCTATTGGTTCAAGTTGGTGCGTGGCAAGAGCGGCGTCGACTGGGTTCCGTTCAAAGCCGACGGCGAAGCGGGAGTCGGCCGCGAGTTAATGATCGGCGACATCGACGGCGACAAGCTGCCCGACATCGTGGTCGGCGGGATGAAGGGAGCTAACGTTCTGCGGCATAAAGTTGCCAAGGTGACGGAAGAGGAATTCAAGGCGGCTCAACCGAAACGCACCGTGGCCATGAGTGACGGCCTGCCGCCCGAAGAAGCCGCCGCCGCGATGACCGTTCCGGAAGGATTCAAGGTGCAGTTGTCAGCAGGTGAACCACTGGTTCATCAGCCTGTCGCCTTTACGATCGATCCACGCGGCCGCCTGTGGGTGGCTGAAGCATATACGTATCCCAACCGCGCTAAAGAGGGTGAAGGTAAAGATAAGATCGTCATCCTGGAAGATGCGGATGGAGACGGGGCGTTCGAGACACGCAAGGTCTTTATCGAAGGGTTGAATCTGGTTAGCGCGCTCGAAGTGGGCTTTGGCGGCGTCTGGGTCGGTGCGGCCCCGTACCTGATGTTTATCCATGATAAAGATGGGAACGACATCCCGGACGACATCGACCAGAAGCCACAGGTCGGCCTGCAATTCCCCAAAGATGTCCCTCCGAGCGCCACCGTGTTGCTCGATGGATTCGGCTGGCAGGATACCCATGAGACACTCAACGCACTGATCTGGGGACCGGATGGCTGGTTGTACGGGTGCCACGGCGTATTCACGCACTCCAAGGTTGGCAAGCCCGGCGCGAAAGACGATGCTCGACAGGGCCTGAACGCGGGGGTCTGGCGTTACCATCCGACGAAGAATCAATTCGAAGTCTTTTCACACGGCACCAGCAATCCGTGGGGTGTCGATTTCGACGATCATGGCCAGGCGTTTATCACGGCCTGCGTGATCCCGCACCTGTGGCACATGATCCAGGGAGCCCGCTATCAGCGTCAGGGTGGTCAGCATTTCAACCCGTACACATTTGAAGACATCACCACGATTGCCGATCACCTGCACTATGTCGGCAAGATTCAGGACCATGCCTGGTGGGGGCATGAACCTCACGCTCCGACGGACACTCTCGCTGCCGGAGGCGGCCACGCGCATTGCGGGGCGATGATCTACCTGGGTGACAACTTTCCAGAGCGATATCGCAACCAAATCTTCATGGACAACGTCCACGGCAACCGGATCAATGTCTGCAAGTTCGATCGCGAAGGCTCAGGCTACGTCGGTCGCCGAGCTCCCGATTTTCTGATCGCCAATGATCACTGGTTCCGAGGGATCAATCTCAAGTATGGTCCCGACGGCTCGGTCTATCTGATCGACTGGTACGACAAGAACGCCTGCCATCGCACGAACCCGGAGATCTGGGATCGTACGAATGGCCGCGTCTATAACGTCAAATACACCCCGAACAGTCAGAAGGCCGGTGAAAAAGCCAAGTCGGTCGACCTGACCAAGTTGTCTGACGCCGAACTGGTGAAGCTGCAATTGCACACCAACGACTGGTATGTCCGCACCGCTCGGCGACTGCTGGCCGAACGAGCCGCAGCCGGCAAACTCGATGGTCAAGTGGAAGTGCAACTCGCAGCGATCGCTCAAACCGAGAAAGACCCTAAGCACCGCTTGCGCGCGATCTGGGCCCTGCACTGCATCGGCAAGTTAACGCGACCACGTTGGGAACTCGCCGCGGGCGACACCAACGAATATCTGCGAGCGTGGGCAATTCAACTCGCCTGCGAATCGACACCCGACGATGATTTGTTGCCTGGTTTCGTGGCAAAGGCAAAGTCCGACCCCTCGGCCGTGGTGCGGCTCTATCTGGCCTCGGCCTTACAGAGACTGCCACTAGACAAACGCTGGGACATCGCCGAAGCCTTGCTGGCGCATGCTGAAGACATCAACGATCACAACCTGCCACTGGTATTGTGGTATGGCATCGAGCCGCTGGTCGTCGCCAACCCCGCCAAAGCGATCGCCTTGGCCAAGGGTGCGAAGATCGAGAAGATCGCTCGATTCATCGCTCGACGCGCCGCATCGAATAACGACTCGACGAACGCCGTTGTCGAATGGCTGGCATCGGCCAAAGACGCCGGCCAGCAGCAGCGGTTACTCGACGAATTGCGCCTGGCATTCGAAGGTCGCGTCAACATCCCACAGCCCGCAGCTTGGGTCTCCGCCTACGACGAACTGTTAAAGAGTCCCGATGCCAATGTCCGCACGAAAGCAGATCAGATCGCTGTGGCGTTGGGCGACAAACGAATCCTGCCGCGCATGCGAGAAGTCCTGATCGACGCCAAACGCCCGATCGAACAGCGTCAACAAGCGTTGGAACTGCTCGTCAAAGGCCGCGACGCCGATGCCGCCCCTGCCCTGCGAGCCGCGCTGACGGAACCGACGTTACGGGGTCCAGCGATCCGAGCACTCGCCGCGTTTGACGACGCCACCACCGCCTCGACGATTCTCGCCCTGTATCCCAAGTTGAATGACGCCGAGAAGCGGGATGCCATCAACACGTTGGTCGCTCGTCCCGCCACCGCAGGCAAGCTGTTCGACGCGATCGAAAAGGGGGACATGCTGCGGACCGATGTGCATGCCTACCACGTGCAGCAGTTGCTCGGCTTTAAAGACGAGGCGCTTGCCAAAAGAATTACTTCGGTCTGGGGCGAGATCCGTGCCACAGCCAAAGACAAGCAGGAACTAATCGCCAAGCAGAAAACGACGCTGACGGCAGCTCGACTGAAATCGGCGGATCTCAGCAATGGCCGACGCTTATTCGCGAAGACCTGTTCCGCTTGCCACACGTTGTTTGGTGAAGGTGGCAAGATCGGGCCGGACATCACCGGATCAAATCGAGCGAATCTCGACTACATCCTGGAAAATATCCTCGATCCGTCAGCCATCGTCGGCAAGGACTATCGCACGACGCTGCTGGCCCTCAACGACGGCCGAGTGATCTCGGGCTTGATTCAGAAAGAGACCGACAGCGCGGTCACCGTGCGGACGATCAACGACACCGTCGTCGTCGCCAAGGGGGACATCGAAGAGCGAAAGCTGTCGGATCAATCGCTGATGCCGGAAGGGCAACTCAACCAATTGACCCCCGACGAACAACGCGATTTGATCGCCTATCTGGGGACGCCGGCGCAAGTCGCCCTGCGCGGGCCAAAGGCTCCGATCGATGGCAAGACAGGGAAAGTCGCCGATGCGATCGAAGGCGAAACGATGAAGATCGTCGGCAAGACGTCGGGCAATGCGGTCAGCCAGCCGATGGGTGGCTTCAACAAAGATCGCTGGTCGGGCAACGATCAACTCTGGTGGACCGGCGGCGGTCCCAACGGCCGACTGGACCTGGAACTGCCAGTCGCCAGCGAAGGGCAATACAACATCGAAGTCGTCTTAGGAATGGCCCAGGACTACGGCATTGTTCAGTTGCTATTGGACGGCGAACCGCTCGGCGAGCCAGTCGATTGCTACAACAGCCCCGATGTCATCACCACGGGCGTCTTGTCCTGCGGGCCACGACTGATCGCAAAGGGCGATCACAAACTTAGCTTCCAGCTTGTCGGGGCCAACGCGAAGGCCGCCAAGGCCTACATGGTCGGGATCGACTACGTACGATTGGTGCCGAAAAAGACACCGTGAGAATCGCCTTTCTCAGTCTCTAACGGTTGCAGCAATCGCCGCCTTCACGATCCGGGAAACATCTTCCAGCGTGATGGCGGTTGAGGCGATGACAGAACGATCGTCGCCCTGGAAGGTCATTGTGTCTAGCAAACTATCTACCAGATCAATCAACGTCAGTAATTCCGCACCTTGATTCGTAGAATCTTTACTCGCCTCACTCCGTTGCGTTGACATGATCACCTGAAACAATTCGACAACGGCCTTCAGAGAATCACAATTTTTCTGTGCGTCCTCTTGATGGCGTGCATCACGTCGTACTTTGACCTGCACCTTGTCGGCAATTCTGATGGTTACCGACACGGTCGAGGCTTCGATGACAATATTGAACTCCGATGGCACGCCAACCATCGAGAATGCCAACCTGAAGATGTTTCCTTGGAGTAGCTCCAGGGAGCGCAGCGCTTTGACATTCGAGAATGCAAACGCGTCTGCATCAGATTCAGCTTGCCACTCCTGAGCCCATTTGGCTTTGGACGCTCCATCAATGCCCGCGATCATGAGTCGGCGCAGGTCCTCTTCCTTGTCGGCGATAACGACAATTTGGTTGTCAGTGAACACACAGACCTGATTGGTGGATTCGGGTTTGCCGCAGACATATTTTCGGCCCGCATAGACTCGCTCTTCAGGATCAGGTTGCAGCACCTTAGTCATCTCGGCGGCGTCTTCGGAACGATTCAGATGGAAGATGCGAGCAGGAGATTTATCTTCGGTGGAGAATTGAATCAGGGTGATCTGCTCGATTTGTCCGAAGGGAATTCCGACATGTCGCTTCAAGTCATTCTGGCGCGAGAGAAAGTCATTTAGAGGCGCAAAGGCTTCGTTTTTCAGAATGACACGCGGGCGAATCGCCGCCAGCATGTAGGCATCTCGCGGGACGTAGGCCAGTGACAACGGTGTGATAGCTGCAGGTGGCACATCTCCAGCGGCGGCGCTTGAAGTCTGTTCAGCCGCCGTTTTACCAGGTGGAGCGGCGAAGACCTCCGCGCGAGACTGCCACAGTGTGATGATTGCGACAGTGGCGAACAGAGTCATCGCGGCCCGATTGCCTTGTTCGAGAATGGCACTTCGGCATCGCAATCCCATGGCGCACTCCTTTTTGATTCTGATCGCTGACGATTTGCACAATCGGAGTTTCGCCGACTTTCTATTGCAGATCAATCTGAATCCGACTAGATCGAGCGATGACGCCACCTTGAGTCCGCGTTAGGATGTCGTCGATGTGATGTAGATCATTGACTTACTGTTGAGACAGATTGTGAACGCTGCCGACCTTCGGATTGGTTTTATTGGTGCGGGCCAGATGGCGACCGCGTTGGCTCGCGGTTTTGTGCAGACGAAAGTCGTCTCGCCGGACCGCATCGTGGCGTGCGATGTCATTGCCGAGTCCGCTCAGAAGTTTGCGACTCAAACGGGTGGCAAAGTCGTCGCCGATGCGACCGCCGTGCTGGCCGACAGCAACCTGGTCTTCCTGGCCGTGAAACCCCAGCAGATGGCCGCCGTCCTGGCCGAACTGAAGCCGGCGCTCACGAGCAACCATTTGCTGGTCTCGATCGCGGCGGGCATCTCGCTGGCGAAGCAGTCGGCAGGACTAAATCAGTTTTCGCGCATCATTCGCGTCATGCCGAACACCCCTGCTCTCGTCGGGGCCGGGGCGAGTGCCTTCTCTCGGGGAGCGACTGCCACGGCCGAAGACGGTCAATTGGTTCAAGGCCTGTTGTCGACCGTCGGCCTGGCGCTGGAAGTCCCCGAAAAACTGCTGGACGCGGTGACAGGCCTGTCTGGTAGTGGACCGGCGTATGTTTATCAGTTCATCGAAGGCCTCAGCGACGGCGGCGTTCGCATGGGCTTACCACGTGACGTGGCCACTCGATTGGCCGCTCAAACCGTGCTGGGGGCCGCTCAGATGGTCTTGACCACGGGCCAGCATCCCGGCCAATTGAAGGATGCCGTGACCAGCCCCGGCGGCACCACAATCGCTGGTTTGCATGAGCTGGAACTGGGGGGAATGCGGGGAATTCTGATGAATGCGGTGCAGTCGGCCACAGAACGGTCAAAGGAACTGGGAGAGGCTTGACGCAGGCGACATCAGCGCCCATGATGTTCGTCCCCTTGGTCAGGCCGAAGTGGCGGAACTGGCAGACGCGCTGGATTCAAAATCCAGTTTGGTTCACCCCAAGTGAGGGTTCGAGTCCCTCCTTCGGCACTTATCACGAAAGGACTTGCGACAATTGTCGCAAGTCCTTTTTTCGTTTCTCGAATTAGCGTGACCTGAGTCGCTTGCCGATTTACGGCCGGTAACCAACTAACCCACCTCCCCGCGTTAACACCCTCACGCCAACATTGCCAATCGGCTGGTTCGACTCC
>CBIHQO010000028.1:0-18479 GCA_966211735.1 uncultured Schlesneria sp. | reverse complement strand
CACTAAGCGTCTCATTACGACTCTCAATTATCCCCGATTTCCGCTGACTCGATCTAGATCCTCTTTCGAATTTTTGCGGGCGTTTTTGAAAATAGCAGGCTGCCGTGAGCAACTCGTCGCTCTGCGTTACTGACAGAAATTGACAGTTTTTGACACCCCAGGACAAATTTGGACAAAACAGGCCCGAAAATCTCAATTTTCCTCAAAAAAGTGCGTGTTTACTGACAGATGGATTGCGAGCGAAAAGCACATGGATCGGGTCAGTCGCGACGTTCAGAAGTGGGGTGGGTGTAGTCCTCTGGTTTCTGTTTCTGCGGATTTGGTTCGTTAGTAATTGGAACCAAAGCTGGTACGGAGAGCGTTCTCGGGTCCGAACGCGACTAAACGCTCAATTTCAGGCCCAAAGAAGGTGAGAGGCCGGGACGTTGCGGGTAACGTCCCGGCCTAATTCGGCATGAAATTCGACGTGGGTCTGTTAGCAGAGCGTAGCCCGTCTCCCTCGGGCCGGCAGGATAATTCGGAATCTCGAAAGCAGTCGAGCGACCGGTTTCGGGTATTCTTGTTTTGGTTGGGGTTGCCAACGAAAGAGATGTATTGCACGGACCGTGCCATCGCAGAATTGGGCTGCCGTGTCGCCGAGTGTTTGTGACGCAAGCGACACGCAGTCAATGAGTTGCCGTTCTTACAAAATTTCGTGGCCGACCATCAAGAACTGCCGACTTGTAATTCTTACTCAGTTTCGGCGTTGTAACTATTGCAACTTCTACAATCGGAACGACCCGCAGGCCTCAGGCGGGTGCTTCGGTATAGACGTGCTGAGCTCCTGCCAGCACCATGCAGCCGTCGCAGGTTTGTATCAGTCGGGAAACTTCCGCTTCCGATTCCAGCGGCGTCATGAAGGCGTCTTCGATCACCTGCGACGGAACCTTGCTGAGCAGATAGACCGACGCCCAATCGGAAGCGGCGGCGATTTGCGAGGCGGCGACCAGATCGGGTGGCGATTCTCTGCGCAGGGGTTGCAGCGCGGCTTTGGCGGAACGGCTGGACTTCAGCAGTTGAATCCCTGGACCGGGCTCGGCTGCGAGGTCGGACAAGACGATGATCCGGCCTTCGCGAACGACCAGTCGGCTGGCTGCTTCGAGAGCGGCCCCCAGTTGATCCCAATCCGTCGCATCATCGGGACTGGATGGAATTGAAACAATCGCTGTCTCGCCCCGTTGATCGAATCGAATCCGCCAACTGGAATCGAGCATCGATCGCCCTCGTTGAGCGACTGCTTCCGGATTGCCCGCCAAAACTCCGGCCGCACCACCGTGGCCGTTGGCAGGCATGATTTGCAGGGCGAATTGAATGCCCAGTAACCAGGCGATCTCTTGAATTCGTTGGCTCAGTGGGCGTTCTTCGTCGGGCCCCAGTTCGCTGTGTCCCTGGCCCCGTGACTTGGCAAAGGCCGCTGTATTCGACAAGCCGGGATAGAACGAAGACATGACGCTACGTCGGCCCTGCACGGGATCGAAGCCCAGTCGCGAGATCGGCAGGACGAAGTCCGCGTTCAACACATCGCGCGCCAGATAGATGCGTTCGCCATCAGCACTGGACGCCAGATAGCCGATTCCCTGGTCATCGGTCGGATCGTGGACCTTCCAGACGACAGCATCGCGAACATTTTCGGGGAGCAACCGCCTGGGGTCGTTCGGGCGGACCCCGGTCAATGCGATCGGTTGCAGGATCTGCACGTCTTCGGGAGCGATGGCGGCCATCAATAACTGCTGCCAGACACCGGCAATCACTTCCGCAGCAGAAGGGACGTGTCGATCCAGGACGATAACGACCTTATCCCCCGGTACCAATGCCTGACGCAGAGCGGGGAAGTCCAGCGGGTTCTGCAGACCTTCCGTAATGGTGCCCACTACATCGAGAAGTGCAGGGGGGCCATTGAATTGCCATAGCAATTGGGCGTCGTCAATTTCGCCGTGCCAGCAGCTTGTTGTTCCATAATCCAGCGAAATCGAAGCCATCACCCTGATCCTGTTCACTCAATGTCATCGGTATCGGCGCGATTGCCGGGGTGCCGAACATACAGACTTGAGCCTCATTGGCCAACGCTGGCAGTAGGCAACCGAGTTCCGCACGATTAGAGTAGACAACTTCCGGTGAATGTCTCAGGTCGACCGACGCACGCATCCAGTACACCATTCCATGCACGACGAAGACGATCAACTGATGCTGCGATTGCAAGGGGGCGATGAAGCCGCCTTTGGGCAATTGGTGTCGCGTCATCAGTCGCCGTTGATCGGATTCTTCAATCGCCAGCTCCGCGACTGGCAATTATCCGAAGATCTCAGCCAGGAAACGCTGCTGCGAATCCATGCGACGGCATGGGATTACCTGCCACGCGGGACGTTTAAGGCGTGGATGTATCGCATCGCTCGAAACCTCTTGATCGATACGACTCGTCGGCGTGCGCATGACTGCCTGGTGCATGCCGCCAAGGGGCGTCATCGCGACGATGATCGTGACGAAATGATCGCTCGGCTGGCCGACGCCCTGCCGCCCCCGGAAGAGCAACTCGACCAGCGCGAATTTGCGCGTGTCGTCGACGAACTGCTGCACCATATTCCCGAAGACCAACGATTGACGTTCATTTTACATATTTACGCCGGATTGAGTTTGCCCGAGGTGGCCGACGCCATGGAATCGAATTTACCGACCACCAAAAGCCGACTGCGACTGGCTCGCGAGAAATTGCGGGAAAAACTGGTGGCACGCGGGATCGTCGATCCGACAATTGCAGGATAATTCTTACAGAAATGTCATCCAAACCGTCTAATCCTGCGTTGTGCACCTTATCGAGGGTTCTGCCTGCGGCTCCAAAGCTTCCCCTCGCTTACCGAAATGACTCAGAAATTATTCCGCACGTCCCGACAGTTTTAGTCGGTTCGTGGCGTTCAACTATTTGTTCCATTTGAAGGAGACTCGAATGAGTTACTTCAGCCGCCTGACCGACATCGTCACCTGTAACCTGACACAACTGCTGAACCAGGCCAATGATCCGCGCGTAGCGATTGCCGAGATCGTCACGGAAATGCAGGAAGGGTTGGCGGGTGCCCAGCGCAGCGCGAACAACGCATCTAATTCTGAGCAACGGCTGCGACGTGAAATTGAAGAGCAGCGGCAATCGGTCGCGTCCTGGAACAACAAGGCTCGGGAACAACTGGCCGCTGGAGCCGAAACGGAAGCTCGTCAAAGTCTGATGCGGAAGCGAGAAGTCGAGGATCTGATCGCCGGCCTGGAACATCAGCATAAGGCCGCCGTCGGCAGCAAGGAGCACCTGGCCACGATCCAGCGAGCGTTGGAAGCCCGCCTTTCCGAAGCACTCCGAAAGCGCGAGGCACTCGGTGTCCCCGCCGAAGCCATCCCCCCAGCCTCGTCCGGACGATTTGCGATTCCCGCAGCCACACCCGTCGCCGACGATCGCCAAAATCAGATCGATGCCGAGCTTGAAGCGCTAAAACGAGAGTTGGGAACCTAGAGCATCCTGTGCGATTTTGCTCGTGAAACAGTGGTGTCTACGTGATTGGCAGGGCGAGGCTCCCGCCGAGCCGCGCATGTCGATGGACTCGCAATAACTTCGCGGCTCAGCAGGAGCCTCACCCGCCTCACCCTCCCCAAATATAGAATCGCAGCCCTGCGTGGGGTATCGCGGGCTCTGCACTCAGCTGTCCGTAATGGTGTCGGACGTCGGAAGTGGCTCGATCAGCGATCGCTCTCTTTTCGGAATTTGCGTGGTTCCGGCCTTGGACTAGCCGATCATTTCGGTATACCCTGATGGGAGATTCCGCCCGATAACGATCCCTCCTGCCGTCCCTCCATGCACATTCGTCGTAAGCTACCACTGTTGCTGATTTTCAATGCTGCTGCGCTGGTGCTGCAGATGTGTACGGGCACTTGGGCCGGCGTTCGCGTTTCGCCTCAGAAGATTGACCTCGTCGGCCGCCTGGCGGGAAGTCAGATCGTCATTGATGTCGAGATCGACGGAAAGGTGCGCGACTTCAGTCGTGATGTGCAATACACCGTGGAACCTGCCGGAGTCGTTGACATCTCTGCCTCAGGCTATGTCAGACCGCTCGCCGAAGGTCAGGCTGTCGTTCGCACTGAAGTTCGCGGCGAAGTGGTCTCGATCCCCGTGACCGTCAGGCAATTCGCGACGCCACCGGCCGTCGATTTTGAACGCGACGTGATGCCTGTGCTCTCTCGATATGCCTGCAATTCCGGCCCGTGTCATGGGAAGCAACGGGGGCAAAACGGATTCCAGTTGAGCTTGCTGGGATTCGACCCCGATTTTGACTTCGAGGCGTTGGCCAAAGAAGGCCGCGGGCGACGAGTGTTCGCTCCGGCCGCTGAACGCAGCCTGCTGTTGCTGAAACCGATCGGCGAACTGCCGCACGGCGGGGGCAAACGCATAGAGCGCGATTCCGCCGAGTATCGAATTTTGGCCGACTGGATCGCTTCGGGCATGCCGCGTCAAGATGCCACCACGACTGCCACTCTAACAGGTGTCGCCGTCGAACCACGTGAACGCGTGTTGCCACGGCTGGCTAAACAGCAGCTGCGCGTGACCGCGAAATACAGCGACGGATCCACGCGCGATGTCACTCGTTTGTCGTCGTACATGTCTAATGAGGCGGCCGTTGTCGCAGTGAATGAAACGGGCTTGATGACGGCGGGGCCGATTGTCGGTGACACGGCGGTGATGGCGCGTTACATGGGGCACATCGATGTCAGTGGCATCGCGGTTCCGCATCCGGATCCGGCCAGTGACGATGTTTATCCCAAGTTGCCGCGGCAGAACTTCATCGATGACCTGGTCTGGACCAAGCTGAAGACGCTGGGGATCACTCCGTCAGGTCCTTGTGCCGAGCATACTTTTCTGCGTCGCGCCTACCTGGATATCGTTGGTCGTGGTCCGACGGCGAGCGAAGCGAAAACATTCCTAGACGACGCTGCCGCAAACAAGCGAGAGGCGTTGATTGATCGCCTGTTGGCTCATCCCGAATATGCGGAGCATTGGGCGAACAAGTGGACCGATCTGTTGCGACCGAATCCCTATCACGTCGGTATCAAGGCGACATTGGCATACGACTCGTGGATTCGCGATGCCTTCCGGAAGAACAAGCCGTACGACCAATTCGTTCGCGAACTGCTGACGGCTCGAGGGAGCACGTTCCGCGATGGCAACACGGTGATGTTTCGTGACCGGCGTGCTCCAGAGGAACTGACGACGATCGTCAGCCAGTTGTTCCTGGGGATTCGCCTGGAGTGCGCGAAGTGCCATCACCATCCGTTTGAAGTCTACGGACAAGATGAGTTCTATTCGTTTGCGGCGTACTTCGCGAAGTTAGGTCGCAAGGGAACTGGGATTTCGGCCCCGATTTCGGGTTCCGAAGAATTCATCTTCGCGGGGGTGAATGGGGCTGTGAACCATCCGCTGAAGCACACGCCGATGACTCCCAAACCGTTGTTCGGGACCGCACCAAGTCTGGACAATCTCGAGGATCCACGCGAAGCGCTGGCGGAGTGGATCACGTCGGATCAGAATGATTTTTTCGCTCAAACGATGACCAACCGCGTCTGGGCCGATCTGATGGGCCGCGGATTTGTCGATCCGATCGACGACCTGCGGGCCACGAATCCGCCCTCCAATGGCCCGTTGCTGAAAGCGTTGGCGGACGATTTCCGAACGCAGCACTACGACATCAAGCAGCTGATTCGTCGAATTGCGACGTCGTATGTCTACAGCCTCGATTCGGCTCCCAATGATAAGAACGTCGCGGATCACCGGAATTTTTCACGTCACTACCGCACGCGACTACGAGCAGAAGTGCTACTCGATACTGTCAGCACGGCTACAGGCGTTCGCGAGGACTTTGAAGCGATGCCAATCGGTTCCAGGGCGAAGGAATTGTGGACCGCACGCATTGATTCGTTGTTCCTGGATGCCTTCGGCAGACAAGATCCGAATCAGGATCCTCCTTGCGAACGGACGCTCGACACGACGATCGTTCAGTCACTGCATCTGATGAATTCCAACACGCTGGCGCGCAAAGTTGCGAGCGATCAGAGTCGAGCTCACGAGTTGGCTCAGTCGGACAAGACGCCCGCTCAGATTGTCGAAGAGTTGTACCTGTCGTTGTATGCCCGGCGGCCGACGACAGATGAATTGAATGATGCGGTCAGTCTGTTTAATGAGTCTGATACGAATCGCCGTCGAGTCATTGAAGATCTGATGTGGGCGCTCATCAATACGCCGGAATTCGTGTTCAAGGATTGAGTTGTCTGATGTCGGAAGAAGTCCTCCCCGCCGATGTAATCTTGTCCCCAGCAGATGACGCGGGCGAGGTGTTTCCGGAATTGGAATGGCGTTGGGAAGACGTGCTGGCGGGTTTGCTGCCGATTCTCGCGGTGCGAATATCGGTAGGCCTTTACCCCGAAAAGCTGCAGCCTTTGGCGATTCCGCTGACGGTGATCGTCACGGCCTGGATGTGGTTCTTTCCCGTAGTGATCGCTCGCGTCCGCGGGGCGACGATCCGGTTCCCACCGCTGGCATCCTCCGCCATGGAAGCCGGGCTCGCGGTTCCGATGACGACGATGATCTGGATCGGATTGGGGATCGTGCTGTGGACTACGCTACAGCTTTTCCCCGATATCAACCAAAATACAAACCCATTCGTCGAACCTGCCATCCGTAACAGGGCGAATCCTCTCTTCTGGCTGTTCCTGCTGACCGCCTGCACGGCCGGGCCGCTGGGCGAGGAACTGTTTTTCCGCGGAATGATCTACCGTTGGCTCAAACTGCACGTCGATGTCCGCTCGGCCATTCTGCTACAGGGACTGCTGTTCGGGTTTGTCCACACCTATGGAATTCTGCATTCGATACTCGCGTCATTTTTGGGGATCGCGTTCGCCACGGCTTACGAATTTCGAAAGACATTGGTGACACCCATCAGCCTGCACATGATCCAGAACACTGTGGCGATGATTGCCACCATTACCATGGCATTCATCCTTTCGAGGGGGCCGTTTCTGGGAGTCCACGGTGAGGTCAACGAGCATGGCTGCCTAATTACGCGAGTCGAACCAAATGGAAGCGCGGCTGATGCTGGCATCCACGTGGGAGATATCGTTGCCGAATTTGGTTCCGAGCCAATCACTGATTTCGATAGCTTAAAGGGGGCCATCCGCAAGTATCGAGTTAGTGATCGAGTGAATGTGAAATATTTTCGAGCTGACAAGATGCAGCAAGCGGACGTGACACTGAAATCGCGGAAGCAGATCGTCGAAGATTGAATGGCGCATTGACTGGAGTTAACAATGAGCAGCTATCGAAATTGCGCGGGGGTCACTCGCAGAAACGCGATTCAGTTCGGCCTGGGTGGGTTCTTTGGTATGGGACTCGTCGACGGCATGATGCGCCGTGGGGTCTCTGCCGAAACGGGGATGGCCGCACGCACCGAAGCCAAGAGTTGCATCCTGATCTGGCTCGATGGCGGGCCGACTCATTATGAGACCTTCGATCCCAAGCCGCTGGCTCCGAAAGAAGTGCGCGGCGAGTTTGAACCGATCTCGACCAAAATCACCGGTGGATTCTTCTCGCAGCATCTGACTCGACTGGCTGGTATTGCGGATAAGTTGGCGATTGTGCGTTCGATCTGCCACAACCAGGGCAATCACGGCGCTGGCAATCACTACATGATGACCGGGGCACCTCCGCGAATTCCGGTCGGTTGCGGAGCGTTCGTCAGCTTCCATCCCAGCCTGGGATCGGCGACGGCGCACGCACGCGGCCATCAGGATGGTCTACCCGCGTACTTCTCAATCCCCAGCATGACACGCTCGGGCGGGCCGAATTTTCTGGGAGCTCAGTACGCGCCGTTTGTCGTTCCGGACAACCCGAATAGTGAATCGTTCCGTGTCAGGGATGTCGCGCTGCCGAGCGGAATCACCGACGAACGATTTACGAAACGCGAATCGATTCGCCTGCGGGTCGATCGCCTGCCAAGAGTCACCGATGCCGCCGCCGCCGATCCGGTTCGTGCGCTCGACGATTACTACATGCAAGGTCAGCAGTTGATGCGTAGCGAGAAAGCTCAAGCCGCGTTCAATATCCACAAGGAACCACCGACGGTCCGCGATAAGTATGGACGACACGCTTTCGGTCAGCGGGCGCTGCTGGCCAGACGATTAGTCGAGGCGGGCGTTCCGTTCATCACGTTGAATGAAGGGGGATGGGATCACCACACCAAGCTGTTCGAAGCATTCAACAAGCGAATGCCTGAGATCGATTTAACGGTCGCCGCGTTGATCGACGATCTGGATCAACGCGGATTGCTTGATAGCACGCTGGTGGTGATGCTAGGTGAATTCGGTCGCACGCCGAAAATCAACAACGATGCCGGTCGTGACCATTGGTCGCAGGCGATGAGCGTTATGCTGGCCGGCGCGGGCATCCCCGGCGGGCAGATCATCGGGGCCACCGACCGAGCAGGCTACAACGCCGTCGATCGGGTCCTCTCGCCAGAGAATTTCGTATCCACGATCTACAAGAAACTGGGGATCGACCCCGACCAGATTCTCTACACGCCGCAGGGTCGGCCGACGCATCTTGTCAGCGATCCGACTCCGATCGCGGAGTTGTTTGGTTGATCGTTGCGAGAGCGCATTTGCATCGCGGTCTGGCGAGCCGAATTGCCGCCAAGTTGCGTTGCAGGCTGACGCTGTTCCGCAAGTGTTTATTTGCTATGTGTTTATGTCGCATCTGCTGCGGTGGCGGCGGCAAAATATCTTGAAAGCAGCGACTTGGGCTCTGTTCTCTGCGAAGACGTTTACAGCAAACAACTTAGAGCGGCGGTATCGACAATTTTCGGCGGACGGTTGAAGCAGATTCGACAAATCGTTACCTTTTCTCCTCCCTCGGCGGACCATTTCGCCCTTTGTGCGCGTGCGGTCTGGCTGGCTCCATGAATTGTTGTTGCAGGATGAAGGTCTTTCTCCTGCGTGTTCGGATACTGACGGAAGGCGGACGGTCGTGATCGCTCCACAGACATCATTTGTCAAACCGGCGGAAGTGCGCCAAGGTGGAGCGTATGCTCCGAAGTGGTACGTTGTTGATGCCGAAGGCATGGTGGTCGGGCGTTTGGCGACGCAACTGGCAACCGTCCTGATGGGCAAGCACAAGCCTGAATACACTCCACATTGCGATACCGGTGACTATGTCATCGTGTTGAATGCCGACAAGGTGCGGTTCACGGGTGGTGAAATGGTCCATAAGGATCATGAGCACTACACGACCAAGATGGCGAAGAAGAGCTATCAATGGTTTACCGGCTGGCCAAGCGGTCAACGCAACATCGCGGCGCTGGATCTGTGGGCCAAGAAGCCAACAGAGATTCTGCATCTGGCCGTCAAACGCATGCTGCCGAAGAATGCATTGGCTCGTCACATGCTGGATAAGCTGAAGCTGGTTGTTGGAACGAGCCATCAGTTCCAAGCGCAACAGCCAGCCCCGCTGCCCGAGTATCTGCTGCCTAAATAGTCTGTCTTCGCTCAATCACAATCTTTCAGTCTCCAATAGCAACCGAATTGGCAGTGCCCCATGGACGATACGACAAGTTCCGTTGAACCGGGTGAATTGACGTTCACGCAAGAAACTTCCGCCCCCGTGGCTGCAGTCGAGCCACAGGCTCCGATCATTCGCCGCGGCAAGCTGGACCGATTCGGCGTCGCGATGGGAACGGGACGTCGTAAGACGGCCGTGGCCCGTGTTCGCCTGAAGGCTGGTAACGGGTCCTTCGTGATCAACAATCGCCCCATGGAAGAATTCTTCTGCATTGAGCGCGATCAGATTCTGGTCCAGGCTCCGCTGAAGGCGACCGAGAAGCTCGGCACAGTCGATGTGTGGGTCCGTGTTAACGGTGGCGGAACCACTGGCCAGGTCGGAGCGATCATCCTCGGTATCGCTCGTGCTTTGGAAGCAATCCATCCAGGTCTGCACGCCACGTTGGCCGATGGTGGCTATCTGACTCGTGACAGCCGAATGGTTGAGCGTAAGAAGTATGGTCACAAGAAATCCCGTCGTGGCTTCCAGTTCTCGAAGCGTTGATTGGGAAGTCGGTCGATATCAAGTTTGCTAACAGAACCCCACTGGGCTGGTCCCGGTTGGGGTTCTTGTTTTAGAGAATGCTATGAGCAGCATCCGGTCATCAGCGGGAACATTGGTTTACAACCCGCTGCTTCAGCCGGATCTTAAATTGATGCTCGCCGAAAGCGACGACATCGGGCTGCAGCAGTTCTGCGAAGTTTTGAACCCGGTCATTATTGCTGAGGTGTTGCAGGGGCTGGATCCCGCCGATGCGTGGCGAGTGCTGTCATCGACTGCAATTGATCGCCAGGCCGAGATCTTCGAGATCATCGAGCCCTCTCAACAGATCGAACTGATCGCTGCTGTCGATCGTAAGCGTCTGTCGGAGCTTGTCGAGGCGATGTCGGCCGATGACCGCGTCGACTTGCTTGAGCACATGGACGAGGAGCAGCTGGAAGCGCTGCTGCCATTGATCGCGCAGGCTGAGCGGGACGAGATTCGGCGAATGCTGTCCTACCCAGAGGACTCGGCCGGGTCGATCATGACGACAGAATATGCTTTGCTGCCCGAGAATATCGGAGTGAGCGAGGCGTTGAACCGGTTGCGTCAACAAGCACCTGACAGCGAGACGATTTACTATGTGTTCGTCGTCGACGAAGCTCGGCATTTGCATGGTGTGATCACACTACGCGAGCTGATTCTGGCTCGGTCGAATGCGCTGCTGGCCGACGTCATGCGACGCGAATTGATTGCCGTACGCGTGAGCGATGATCGGCAAGAAGCGGCGCGGCTGATTGCCAAGTTCGACTTGATCGCGTTGCCTGTTCTGGACGAAGAAAATCGGCTGGTTGGGATCATCACACACGACGACGTGCTGGACGTGATTCAGGAAGAGGCGGCTGAGGACGCTTATCGTCAGTCTGCAATGCAGCCGCTGGAGCACAGCTATCTGTCGACGCCCCTGTTGACGATTGCCTGGAAGCGTGGCATCTGGCTATTAGTCTTGTCGGTCATGGCCTTGGGCACGGCGACCGTCATGCGTGCCTTTGGCAAGGCCGAAAACGACAGCAACTGGCTCGATTGGTTTCTGCCGCTGGTGCTTGCGAGCGGCGGAAATACGGGTTCGCAATCGGCAACGCTGGTCATCAGGGCGATGGCGATGCAGCCGCTGTCGCGAAAAGACCGAATCCGCATGGCGATTCGAGAGCTCTTCACGGGCATGATCCTTGGGCTCGTGCTGGGACTCTTCGCCTGGTTGGCGCTTCAGGGTTTGTTCGGTCGAGACTGGATGCAGGCCGGCGTCGTGGCCGTCACGATTGCTCTGGTTGTCACCATGGGTACCGTCACAGGATCACTGTTGCCGATGTTCTTCGAATCGCTGGGAATGGATCCCGCAATCATGTCCAATCCGCTGATTGCTTCGTTGAGCGATATCGTTGGTGTGGTGATCTATTTCTCAGTAGCGATCTTGCTGCGGTAGAAATCAACCATCCGGGTCATCGATCAATTGCTGCAATCGGGTGGCGTGTTCGGGCACTAAAGTTAGTAGCCACGAGCTGTCGATCAGGCCAACATCCAAGAGATCAAGCAAGTGGACTTGATCCTTCCTGCGGAATGAATTCAGTTTCATTCGAACGAGCGCAGCCAGCGCCAGCACTTGATACTCTTCGGCTGCGACGGCTTCGGTGACATCGGCAGAGGGGACGGGGTAAGTATCGCGAACCTTCTCGCCTGCGAACAACAGATGGACCGCGTCGCGTGGACTTCCATCGGGGCCGTCAATAAAGTGGCTCCCTTCCATCAAATTATCATGAGAAAATCCCACAGCCTCAAGTGCGGACTTTGCCAATTCGAAGTCCGATCGACAGATCAGAATTTCGATATCCTGAGAATTGCGGACAGCTGCTCGGTCGACACTGGCAACCCAATATCCAACGGCGTTGTCTCCAGCGATGGCGGAGGGGATGCCGGCATTGTGCAATGCGGTCGTGGCCCGTTGCGCTTGCTCACGAACGATCTCCACCGCTTCGATCATTCTCTTCCACGAGAATTCGTGCAGTTCCATCGTAGCCCTGTACTTCTTTAACGGTAAATCGAATGCACGCTTGTCTTCAAACTTGACATCGGTCGGACGGGACTGTGGTCGAGGACTGTCAGTCCCCCTTAAGGTATGCGGTTGCCACGCGGCAACAAGCGACGAATATCGGATGACCATTGCTCCGAATCCGTGAATGGGCTCAGTACGACTGGGAAGCCTGATAGGGCCAAATTCAGGTGCATTGCCGGCGCTCGGAGAGCATTCGAACTGTGAATGATGACTGGGATGCGGAGCTGTTGTGAGTTCAGGAAATCGACGACATCCTGGCCCGAGCCGCAGTCGACTCCTGCTAATACTGTTGAATCAAGATCACAGTCGAGCGACAAGAGGTTCACTGCGGACAGGTTGTGATGCAGCCAGCGAATCATTTCGTTGGCGTCGCAAAACCAGTGGAACTCATGGTCCGTTAGAGCACGGGTACTTACGCATTGCAGTTGGTGGAGACGACGCGGATCATCTTCCAGGACAGCGATTTGCGGCTTTTTCGGAATATTCAAACTGGGTCGCTCCTGAATGTGATGCACCGATCTTGACCCGTTTTCCCAATCAGATCTATCCTTCCTGCCTAGCCTCGCTAGTTCTTAAGCAGGAAGGAGCCTCAAAATGGACACATCCGATGCAGATGATACTCCAGAGGAAGACACCTTCTGGGGACAACTCGACGAGGACTCTGGTTCGGAAGAGGGTGACTGGGCTGGTGAAGAGCTGGAAGCAGCGTACATGCGGGCCATGGAGGTGCTGGAGGCATCCGATGCTGAGTTGCCGCCCATACCGACTCCGGTTGATCCCGAGGCGGAGTTTTTGACAGCAGAGGTGGTATCGGATTCAGATTCGCAACGTGTTAGCGACGTCACTCAGGAAGCATCCGCGACTATTGACGCTGCCTCCGCGACATTGCCTGTGATTCCGGAGGCCGAGATACCGGCTGCGGACCGAATCAGTCCTGAAGAGTTGAATGAGGAACTGACGCAGTTATCGAATCAGGCCACCAATCGAAAACCGGTCGCGCCTAAATCGGGGACAGTGACCCCTCGCGAGATTCTTGAGGCTCTGCTGTTCGTGGGTGGTGAGCCACTGACGACCCGCAAGCTGATCGGTGTGCTGCGAGATGAATTCACAGCGGAATTCATCGAGTCGCAGATCGATGGATTGAATGCTCAGTACACTCGTGAAGGACGCCCGTACGAGATTCGCCTCGCAGAAGGGGGTTATCGCATGACCCTGCGGGAAGACTTCGAGCGAATCCGCCGCAAGACGTATGGGCTGGGGCCGAAAGAGGTCAAGCTGTCGCAAGAGGCGATCGAAGTACTGGCGGTGATTGCCTACCATCAACCACTGACGGCCGCTGAGATCGATCAACTCGGCAAACCGGGTTCCAGTGGTGTTGTCCGTCAATTATTGCGGCGCGAATTGGTTGCTGTGGAACGCACCACCGGGAAATCTCGCGACGTGACCTATCGGACCACGCCGCGATTTCTGTCCCTGTTCGGCATTCGTAACCTCAACGAACTGCCGCGTCATGAGCAAGTCGCCTACAAGTAGGCCTTGCATCGCCGACTCAGGGGCCGTCGATCTTCAAACCCGGCATGGCCTTCTGCAGCGTTTCTTTGGCGTCTGGGCTGATCTGAATACAGTTGTTGATCAGCAGCTTCTTCAGCTTCTTGAATTCGGGGATGAATTCCAGAGTCGCTGGAGTGATTTCCGTGATGCTGAGATTCAGTTCTTCCAGGTTTGTCAGTGGCTTCAGCAGCTTGACGCCGTCGTCGTTGATCCGCGATTCCGCCAGGTTCAAGACCTTCAACTTAGTCAGGCCCGTGATCGGTCCAAGGCCTTCATTGCTGACGGGAATCTTCCACAACTTCAGTTCTTCCAGATTTTTCAGTCCGGCCAGGTGCTTGATCCCGTCGTCGCCATAGATCCCTTCGCTCAGATCCAACTTCTTCAGGTTGATCAGTCCGGCGATGTTCTCGAGGCCGGGGTCGGTGGACATCGTGTCACGCAGTTGTAGGGCGCGCATATCCTTCATCCCTTTCAGTGCGGTGAGTCCCTCGTTGGTGATCCGAGTTCGCACCAGCGACAACTCGCGCATCTTGGTCAGGCCGGCCAGTTGTTTGAGCCCGTCGTCTTTGACTCGTGTGTCGTCGAGTTCCAGGATCTCCAGCGTGGTCATCTTCTTGATGTGTTCGGCTGCGGCACTGGTGAAGAGTTCGCCCCACAGATTCAGCTTGATCAGGTTTTTCAGTTCGGTAAGTGGTTCGAGTCCCGCATCGCTGACTTTGGTCGCTTCGAGCATGAGGGCTCGCAACTTGGGAAGTTTCGCGACGGCCGGCATCCCGGCGTTTGTGACGTTGGTGAAGCGGAGATCCAGTCGCTGGAGATTCTTGAGAACCGATAGCTTTTCCAGGCCGGCATCGGTCAGATTGGCGCGACGGATATACAGCGTTTCGAGTTTCGTCAGTCCCACTAAATGCTCGATCCCACCGTCGTTGATGTTGGAGTTGATCAGTTCAACGGCCACGAGGTTTTTCAATCCGGCGATCTTGGCGATCTGATCGTTACGGATTTCGGGTCCAAATGCGACGATTCGTCGCAGGTGAGTCAGCTTGGCCAGATCGTCGAAAACTTCATTGGCTTCGTCGGGTTTGTCCAGGGATTCGGAAGTGAGGTCGACTTCGGTCACGTGCTTGTCTTCGTCGACCGAAACTTTTGCTCCCAGTTTTTCCAGCTTGGCAATGAGTGCTGGGTCATCCGGAACTGCATCCTCTTCAATGGGTTGCGTCGTATCAGTCGTTGCGGCGGGGGTTGAGGCTGGCGTCGTCGGAGCTTTTGGAGTCGGTGCAGTCGCGGGGGGCGAGGCCGGGCATCCAACCAGAACAACCAGCAAAGGGAGCGAAATCAATCCAATCCGGGCACGCATGACAGGCTTTCTCAGGCTGGGCTTAAGGAAGAACCGTGGTCGATAAACCGAAACGGACAGAGTAGCCGTGCCGTCGGGGCAACGCAAATCTGCGTCGCCGACCCTCTGCCGCCATGTCAATGCTTGCCGTGCGGTTTTGTGGCCCTTATCATTCCAAAATTCGTATTATTCATCGACTTAGGTTAGTCGTCGGTACTTGGGCCCGGTTTTGTCTCTGTAGTTTTTGAAGCAGCCGTGTTGGCTGGTTCGCTCTCAGAATTCATCCCTCGGCTACGTTGCTATTTAGCATTGAGGAACCTGCGTTGCGCGCGATCATCAGTGATATCCACGCCAACTTGGAAGCTTTCGAGGCGGTCCTGGCAGACATTCGCGGGCAGGGGATTACGGAGATCTATTGCCTGGGCGACATTATTGGGTACGGTCCCAACCCCTGCGAATGTATCGACAAGGTGATGTCGACCAACATGTGCTTGCTCGGCAACCATGATCAAGCGGCCTTGTTCGATCCGGAAGGCTTCAATGCCAGTGCTGAGCGGGCCGTGTTCTGGACCCGACGCCAGCTGGAAGCGGGAACAGGTACGGTGGCTGACCGACGATGGGAGTTCCTGGGCGAACTGCCTCGTGTTCACCGGGAACCGAAGTTCCTGTTCGTGCATGGCTCAGCTCGCAATCCACTGAACGAATATGTCTTTCCGGAAGATATTTACAATCAGCGCAAGATGGAACGGATCTTCTCGCTGGTTGAGCAATATTGTTTTCAGGGTCATACTCACATCCCTGGTGTCTTTACTGAAGACCTGAATTTTCTGGCCCCCGAAGAGATCGATTTCAAATATGAGTTGGGGGCGAAGAAGGTCTTGATCAACGTTGGTTCCGTCGGACAACCCAGAAATGGTGATCCGAGATCGTCCTATGTCGTTCTGGATGGGAACACGGTCTATTTCAAGCGAGTCGACTACGATTTTTCCAAGACGGCTCAAAAGATTTATGACATCCCTGACCTCGACAACTTCCTGGGCGACCGCCTGAAAGATGGGCGATAAGCAGCAGGTGAGTTGGCCTTGGCATTTGTTTCTGCCTGACGCAACGTTTCGATGAACGCAACGGCGCGTCTTTAAGCACTTTGCTACCGAAGTTTTGGTAGCGCGAATTAGCGAACGAGATCAGCATGGATCAGCGGCGGTTTTTGGTTTTCTTTAAAGTCTCCATGGTGATGTGGATCGGATGGATGCACTTCCTGGTTCCGATCTTGTTCCCGCCACCACCTCCCGCGGCACCGAAGCTTCCCGCGTCCGTTGTGTCAGAAGATGAAGAACCCGCCGATGCGCTGAATCCGTCAAAGGGATCACCAAGACTGACTCGACATCCTTCGCGATCAATCTGGATCGGTCCGCAGAAGGATGAAGAAGATACGGCGAAGCTGGATGAATTCTTTCTGGCTGCGAACTTCAGCACCGAAGGCGCCAGCATTGATTCGATTGAGCTGACCGATGTGAAACGCTACCCGGCATTTGGCCATCGTGGACAGCGATTGAAGATCTTGGGAAGTGATCCCTTCACGGATCGCCGGACCATGGAGTTGCAGGTTCCCGCCATTGATCAGGTCCTGAACGGTCAATCGGTCGACCATGCGAACTGGGAAGTCGTCGATCAATCCGCGGACTCGGTCACGTTTCGTTTAACGTCTCCCGACAACATCTGGGAACTCACGAAGAAATTCCGATTGCGCCGATTGACGGCTGAAGAACAAAAACTGCCTGGTGTGCGTGACAACTTTGCTGAAGGCTACAAGGTCTTCATGACAGTCACGCTGAGGAATCTGTCTGATGACGCCAAGCCTGTTTCTTACGTCTTGCATGGACCGACAGGCATTCCGCTCGAAGATGCACAGAACGCATACAAGTACCGGGATGTTCGAATGGGGTTCTTGCGTGACGACGGTAAAACAGTCGACGATAGCAAGCTAAGTGCGACGGATGTCGTAAAAAAAGAGAAGGCGAAGACGCAGCTGATCTGGGAACGGCCGATCAAGTATATCGGTGTCGATGTCGCCTACTTCGCCACGTTGCTGTTGCCAGGGGAAAACCAGGTTAAGCAACGGACGGTAGCTAAATCTCAAGGCGTCACGGTCTCGGAGAATAAGACAGTTGCATACAGCGATATCTCTGTCGACCTGACATCGAAAGACTTGACCGTTCCCGCCCAT
This sequence comes from uncultured Schlesneria sp., assembly GCA_966211735.1. Taxonomy (GTDB): domain Bacteria; phylum Planctomycetota; class Planctomycetia; order Planctomycetales; family Planctomycetaceae; genus Schlesneria. The sequence continues at coordinate 1,120 of CBIHQO010000028.1, read as the reverse complement.
GGTTCGATCGAGCACGAATACACGCTGTATGCTGGACCCAAACGCCAACAGTTGCTGTCACAGGTCTCTGCAGCGGCTCTGATGGACTATGGCTGGTTCGATACGATCTGCCGCGGGATGCTATGGATCCTCAATACGTTCCATGCCATGGGTCTAAGCTATGGTTTGGCAATTATCTGTTTGACGATCGCCGTTCGAACCTGCCTGATTCCCCTGTCAAAGCATCAGGCAGCGCACTCGGCACGAATGAAAGAACTGCAGCCGAAGATTCAGGCACGTCAGAAAGAACTGGAAGCGCGGCACGGTAAGAATACGGAAGAGTACCTGAAGGCGTCGCAGGAACTTGTCGCCGAGCAATCAAAGATGATGCTGGGCGGTTGCTTGCCGATGATGCTGCAGCTTCCGATCTTCATCGCTCTGTATCGTTCGTTAAGCAGTTCGATCGATCTGCGAATGGAACCGTTCCTGTGGTTCCAGAACCTGGCATCGCCGGACGCGCTGTTCCGCTTGCCGTTCACGGTTCCGTTCCTGGGCTGGACCGAATTCAACTTGCTGCCATGTATTTCGATTGGCTTCATGATGCTCCATCAGAAGTTGACGATGCCGCCGCCGCAGAATGAAGAACAGGCCGCCCAGTACAAGATGATGAACATCATGATGTTCGTAATGGGCGCGACGTTCTATCGAGTTCCGGCGGGGCTTTGTCTGTACTTCATCTCGACCAACATCTGGAGTATGACCGAACGCTGGATCTTCGAAAAAAAGGCAAAGGCGGCGGCCCTGAATCCGCCGCCAGTGCTGGTCGGCGTCCCCGGCAACCCAGTCCCGCCTAAGAAGCCTTCCGCCTGGTTAGCAATGTGGCAGAAGTGGCAGGAAGCAGCGGATAAGGATACCGCCCTTCGGCGTACGGATAAGAGTGGCAACAGGATCAGTGATGACAACAACAAGAACAAGAAGAAGAAAGGCAAGCGATAGGTTGATCGATGGATCTGTCGCTAGATGACACCATCGTGGCCCTGGCGTCCGCGCCAGGTTCGGCATCTCGAGGGATCGTGCGAATCTCGGGGCCGACGATCCGTCAGATTCTGGCGGGTTGGTTTCAGCCCGATGACGACGATGC